>NZ_JACJDO010000006.1:0-123260 GCF_014163535.1 Pseudoalteromonas sp. SR45-4 | reverse complement strand
CCAGAGGTTTTCAGTGAAAACAAGGCGAATTTACGCGTCAATAGCTGGCCTATTGCAAGTAAATTCAACGCAGTTAGCGCTGAAAATAGCTGCTTGAGATAAGTTTATTATCCGGAGCTCAGGTTAATTTAACTAAATAGCAGGTTACTTACGTTTAGTTGGTTTAACACGCTGATTGTGCTTTTTAACCGCTTTACGTATTTGGTTTATTTTGGCACGCTTATCTTTGCGTTTTTCAGGCATTACAGAAAGCTTAGTTTGTGTTTCACGTCCTAACTTAACTGTTTTACGTAAATAGTTTACAGTGTCTAGGTCGTATTCAATCCAACCACCTTGTGGTACGCGCTTATCCAGCTCTAATTTACCGTAACGAATACGGATCAGGCGAGAAACTTCCACCTCTTGTGATTGCCATAAACGACGAACTTCTCGGTTACGTCCTTCATTAAGCGTTACATTGTACCAACGGTTTATACCTTCACCGCCCATAGGGTTAACCGTTAGAAATTTTGCTGGGCCATCTTCAAGTTCAACACCACGGGTTAAGTTTTTAATGGTTTCTTTGGTTACTTCACCAAATACACGGGCTGAGTATTCACGTTCAACCTCGTAACTTGGGTGCATGAGTCGGTTTGCTAATTCACCATCGTTAGTAAATAGCATCAAGCCTGCGGTATTAATATCTAATCGGCCAACCGCAATCCAGCGCTCGCCATCAATACGAGGGAGTCGGTCAAATACAGTACGACGACCTTCAGGATCTTTACGCGTGCTTAACTCACCTTCAGGCTTGTTATACATAATTACGCGACAAATTCTATCCGCTTTTTCTTCAATTTTTACTGTATGGCCATCAACGCGAATTGAATCTGTTTCTTCAACACGATCGCCTAATTTAGCCACTTTGCCGTTAACGCTAACGCGGTTTGCATCAATGTATTTTTCCATTTCACGGCGTGAGCCTACGCCAGCACGGGCTAGGACTTTTTGTAACTTTTCACCTTGTATAACACTCATTCGGATGGTTCTCTCACAGAAGGATCACTTAATAACTGGTTAATTTTACTTTGCTGTTGCTCTGGCAAGGCAGGTAAATTATCTAAACCTGTTATCGAAAAATAATCTAAAAATTGTTTAGTAGTCGCATATAGCGCCGGCTTACCCGGCACTTCTTTGTGGCCTACCACTTTAACCCACTCTCTTTCGAGTAGTGTTTTAATAATATTTGACCCCGTAGTAACACCACGCACTTGTTCAATTTCGGCGCGTGTAATTGGTTGCCTATAAGCAATTAGCGATAATGTTTCGAGCAAAGCACGCGAATATTTGGGCGCGCGTTCTTGCCATAAATTACTTAGCCAAGGGCTTAAGCTACTACATGCCTGAAAACGATAACCACTGCCTACTTCTACCAAACGAATACCACGGGTCTGAAAATGTGTTTGTATTGCTGTTATTGCATCGTTTATACGCACCATAGATATTGCTAAATCGGCTAAAACAACATCCTTTAGATGACGTTTACTTAATGGTTTGTCAGCAACAAAAATCGCCGCTTCAATGATCTCAATTAATTGCTCATCACTAACTCGCCGACCCACCATAAACGCTCTTAAACTAATAAACACACACAGCCAACTATTATGCCAGAACTACAGCAAAGTAGGAAAACATATCGAGCAATTTAGTAAATCAAAGCCACAAAAAAAGCCAGTGCACAGCACTGGCTCCTTCCTCACACTTTAAAATGGTGTGCTTAGCTGTTATTGGCGCTTTTAAGTGCGTCGTCTTCAGCGACTGCATTGCCATATTTTTTTATGTAAGTTACAAATTCACGTTTGCTAACACGCTTGTCTTTATTTACATCCATATAGCCAAAGTGATTTGAAATATCATCATCGTCTGCTTCTTCTACCGAAATATAGCCACTTTTATCGTTATCTAAACTCGAGAAACTGCTTTGTATTTTATCAAATTTAGTAATATCCGCTTTAAATGCTGATTCGCTTACTTCACTGTCTGTGGCAACTTTTCCGGTATTTAATTGCATGTACGCATTAAATTCATTGCGACTTATTTGATTATCCATATTGGTATCAATATTTGAAAAGTGTTGCCAAATATTATCGTCATCGGCTTCAACTTTCGAAATAAAACCATCACTATCGTTATCTAAACTTGCAAAGTCACTATCAATTTTATCTAACCCTTGGTTAGATGCACAAGCTGCTAAGCTTAACGTTGCTAAAATAGTAGAGGCTAATGTTAACTTTTTCATAAGACGTATCCTTGTAGTTAATTAATGTCACTTTAACTAATACAAGTTAAATGCCAAAAACACTAACCCCTTAAAATCAATTAGTTACAACTAAAATATAAGTAAAAAACTAACGTAATACATTATAGTAATGAAAGCTTTTCTTCATGCCTTGTAATTTTTGCAAAAATATTGGTGTAATACCGGACATTACAGCGAGTGTTTTTACACTTAAAAGTTCAGCCAATAACTTCCTTGTTTCGGGCGTGTTATGTAAGTGTATTTACTGATATAATTTAACGCATTATATAGAACCAATTTTAAGGTATATGCTATGAAAGTGATTTCTTTCAATATCAATGGTCTGCGTGCGCGTCTTCATCAATTACAAGCTATTATCGACAAACATCAACCCGATATTATTGGCCTACAAGAAATTAAAGTTCATGACGAAGCGTTCCCACTAGAAGATGTACAAAAAATGGGATATCACGTTTATTATCATGGCCAAAAAGCCCATTACGGCGTAGCTATGTTATGCAAAAAAGAACCTAAATCGGTATTTAAAGGCTTTGCCACTGATACTGAAGAGTCACAAAAGCGCATGATCAGTGTTACCGTAGAGCAAGACAATGGCCGTGATTTAACGGTAATGAATGGTTACTTCCCGCAAGGTGAAAACATTAATCACGAAACCAAGTTCCCGTATAAACGTCAGTTTTATAAAGATTTAATGACCCACCTGCAAACAAATCATACCCCTGATGAAGACGTGATTGTAATGGGCGATATTAATATTTCACCTACCAACCTAGATATAGGTATTGGCGAAGTAAATGCTAAACGTTGGTTAAAAACCGGTAAATGTTCTTTTCAACCGATAGAGCGTGAATGGCTGGCAACATTACTTAATTGGGGCTTTAAAGACACCTTTAGAGAGCAAAACCCAGAAACCAGCGATCAATACTCGTGGTTTGACTACCGCTCAAAAGGGTTTTTAGATAACCGTGGCCTACGAATTGATGTTGTACTTGCAACACATGAGATAGCCGCGCGTTGTATAGACACAGGTATAGATTACGAATTACGTGGCATCGAAAAGCCATCGGATCATGCCCCTATTTGGTCTGAATTTAAATAACCCTATGCTTAGCCTCCCAATGCAAGGGCTACTTTGGGCCCTTGTAATCGCTATAAGCTTATTTAGTATTGATAAAGCGACCTATAAAGCACTCTACAATGTACCCATACGCCAAACAGGAGTACTTGCATGTGCGTTGGTGTTTGCTGTTTTATGGCGCATTAAAGCTGGTATTTTAACGGGCCTTGATTTACATATTTTAGGTATTACTGCAGCTACACTTATACTCGGTTGGCGTTTAACTATTTTAAGTAGTGTTCTGGCAACGGCGCTATTAGCCGCATTTGGTTTAATTGAGTTTGAGTTACTGCCAGTGCAATTGCTTATTGGCGCATTTATTCCTATTTTATTGAGCTACTTGGCTTTTATTGTTAGTTATCAGTATTTACCGCGCCACTTTTTTGTTTATATATTTGTATGTGCGTTTATTACGGCTGGGTTTATCGCCTGTATAAAAATAGCTTTAGGGGCATTATTTTATCTTGCTATTGGTCAATATAGCTGGCAACAATTAGCAGATAATTACGTTTACTTAAGCGCTATTATTTGGCTGCCAGAAGCCATGTTAAACGGTATGGCTATTACAATTATGATCACTTATCGCCCACATTGGGTAAAAACTTTTTACGATAAGGACTACCTAGGCTCATGAGTCTTGAATATAGCTGCCCACTGTGTAGCAACTTACTAATAAAAACAGCTAATATGCTTCGCTGTGAAAACAACCATAGTTTTGACTTTGCAAAAGAAGGCTATGTAAATTTATTGCCTGTACAGCAAAAAAACTCAAAACAACCTGGTGACTCATTAGAAATGGTGCAAGCTAGGCGCGCTTTTTTAGAGCGCAACTATTATGCCTTTTTACAGCACGAACTTGGCCAAATTATTAGTAATATAGCAGCTAATAATATTATTGACTTAGGGTGTGGTGAAGGATTTTATACCCAAGCTTTAGCTAGTAATACCCAAGCTACTGTGTACGGGGTTGATATATCGAAGGCGGCGGTAAAATATGCGGCAAAACGCTACAGCAATTGTCACTTTAGCGTGGCATCCATTAGCCAAGCACCTTTTAAAAGCTACTTTGCCGATGTATTGGTCAGTGTATTCGCACCATTATTTACTCAAGAACTAGCAAGACTTGCTAAACCCGGTTCAACACTCGTAGTGGCAAGCCCCGGACCTCAGCATTTAAAAGAGTTAAAAGAGTATATTTACTCAAGTGTTAATGAACATACACAAATAGAAGTACCTGCAATGTTTACACAAACATCGCAAACACTCATCACTGAGCAAGTTACCTTAAACTTTAGCGACGTTAAAAACTTAATAATGATGACACCATTCGCGTGGAAGTTCAGACCCGAGCACTGGCTAGCACTCGAAGAAAAAGGTGAACATAATGTCACCTTATCGTTTTATATTATACAATTCACAAGAGATAAAAGCATAGCTGTTGCGCACATATAAAGGCAACAGGCGCTTAAAATTGCTCTTTAGTGAACGTCTTGTCCATTTTATCAAACATATCGTTAAGTAATTCTTCAAGCTCCAAGTAACGGGGCTTTTTTTCGCTACGCTGTGCTTGATAGCCATTAGCCACCATTTTAGCATAAAGCTCGTTATACCAACGTTGCATGGCAGGCTCTAACTCGGTTTGCGCTCGTTTTCCTAACCATAACAAACCTTGTAAAGGGAGCGATATAAAAAAAAGCGCACTTGCAATTGCTTGCGGTAAAAAGTCAGAGCCAAGATAATTTAACTGAAAAAATAACGTTAACATGGCTAATATTGGCATTACCGTAATCGCCAACTCTGTCGCCTTTATTACTTTAAACTCAGCAAACAAAGGAGCTAATTCTTTTCGCATTGGCCATTTTTTAGCGTACACACGTCCTATTTGTACTTGCGACATCACACTTTTTTGCATCATGACTCCTCATACATAATATCAACACTACCAATAACATTGGTTGTTATCATGATAGTGTAACACAAATTATTTTATATGGAATTTTCATAAAAACGCACTAAACGAGTAAAAAATCACTCATACTTTAAGGCCTTTTGTTTGAACAGGTTTCGTCTCAATATTAATACATACGCTGTTAAGTGCTAAATGGATCTTTTCTAAACTAATAATTTTAAACATTATAATCAGTACGTTAAGCCACTTATACGCCACAATTCCCACAGTTATCCACAGAAAATGTGGACAACATAATTAACCTCACTTTTGCTAACGTAACCACAACTAGCTTAGTTGCTGTTACTGCTTTAATTTAAGGTTAATAATCTATACTATAACCTTATAGTTATTGCTGTTCGTCGGGCTTTTAATGTCAAAAAAAGCATTACAATTGCATAGTACAGTCGATACCGATTATATATTAGTAAAAAAACACACCGTAGATTTAGCTATTACCGCTTTGAAAAAAGATGGCTATAACGTAATTTTTGAGTGACTTATGAAACCGCAAACAATAGATTATTTAGCTCAGAATAAATTACCTCGTCATGCCATTAATATTACTAGCCCATTTTCAGGAAAAGTAATAGCACTTAACGAACACCCCGAACCACTTTTTCGCTTTGGCACATTAGGCCCAGGTATTATGGTACAGCTAAGCAACCATAAAATATTAGCCCCGTTTGACGGCACTTTGCTGCAGGCAAAAAATGCCGGCACCGAATTTATTTTACAAGCTAAAAACGGCCTAAAAGTACTGATTAATTTAACTATTGCGAGCTCGCAACACATTACCCATACCCACATAGCTCAGTTAAATGGTAGCAAAATAAGTAAAGGCCAACGCCTTGCTTATTTTGATTTACGCGAACTTGATACACCTATGCTAGCAAGTTTAATTTTGCTCAATGGCCACAGCCTAGGTACATTTCACTTTTCACACTTGCAGGTAAATGCGGGTGTCGATACTTTATTAACTATTATTAAAAAGAAGTAGATTTATGATCACCCTTTACGGCATAAGCAATTGCGACACTATAAAAAAAGCTAAAAAATACTTAACCGATAACAACATTGAGTTTACTTTTCATGACTATCGCAAAGATGGCGTAAACGAGAGTATGGTTAGCAACTTTGCTGATAAACTTGATTGGGAGCAGCTTGTAAACAAGCGTGGCACCACTTATCGCGCTTTAAGCGATGATGAAAAACAAAGCTTAACTAGAGAAAAAGCGATACCGTTATTAGTTGAGCAGCCTGCAATGATAAAACGCCCTGTACTGGTTAATAATAACGAGTACCACTTAGGTTTTAAAGCAGCACAATACGATGAGATTTTTAAATAATGACAAATGACGTAATCGCTCTAGCGCAAGCCTTAATACAACGCGAGTCAGTAACACCTGAAGATGCTGGCTGCCAGCAAATGATGAACGATAGATTGCAAGCAGTTGGCTTTAACATCGAATCGTTATTTTTTACCGATACCTTAAATACTTGGGCACGCAAAGGGACGCAATCGCCACATTTTTGTTTTGCCGGGCACACCGATGTAGTCCCCACAGGCCCTGAGAAAAACTGGCAGTACCCGCCATTTTCTGGCCTAGTTGAAAATGGTTTATTACACGGGCGCGGTGCAGCCGATATGAAAGGCTCATTGGCAGCTATGCTGGTTGCTACTGAGCGTTTTGTAACAAAGCACCCAGATCATAAAGGCTCTATTTCTTTTTTAATTACTTCAGATGAAGAAGGCCCATTTATAAACGGCACTACTCGGGTAATTGACACCCTTGAAGCTCGCGGTGAAAAAATAGATATGTGTTTAGTTGGCGAGCCTTCATCTCGTGATGTATTAGGCGATGTAGTTAAAAATGGACGCCGAGGCTCACTGACCGGCTTTTTAACTGTTAAAGGTATACAAGGGCATGTGGCATACCCGCAGTTAGCGCAAAACCCTATTCATTTAACTACCCCTGCACTCACTGAGCTAAGCCAAACAGTATGGGATCACGGTAACGAGTACTTTCCCGCCACTAGTTTTCAAATTTCAAATATAAATGGCGGCACTGGGGCCGGTAATGTGATCCCCGGGGAGTTAGAAGTACAGTTTAACTTTAGGTTTAGTACTGAAGTTACTCATATGCAATTACAACAACGCGTTAACGCTATTTTACAGCAGCATAATTTAAATTATGAATTAAGCTGGATTGTAAACGGCCAACCGTTTTTAACAGAGCACGGCCCACTGGTTGACGCCACAGTAAAGGCAATTAAATCGGTAACCGGTTTAACAACAAATCTAGAAACGACTGGCGGTACATCAGATGGGCGTTTTATTGCTCAAACCGGCGCTAAAGTAATTGAGCTTGGCCCGCGCAATGCCACTATTCATAAAGTAGATGAATGTGTAAGTACCGATGACTTAATTGCACTGTGCGATATTTACGAGCAAATTTTAGAAAACCTACTAACGTAATGAACTCAAAAAAAATAACCACAATGTGTATTACAGGACAAAGTGATACGCATTTAACCCAAATTCAAAATCATCGTTTGCACTGCAATATCGTTAATGATTTTTTAGCACTGCAAAGTGCCGCAAAAACAGCAGGGTTTGAGCTTACAATAGCTTCCAGCTTTCGTGACTTTAACCGCCAAGCGGCTATTTTTAACGCTAAATTTTCAGGTGCACGCCCTGTTTATAATAAACAACAGCAAGTTGTTGAATTAGATAGCTTAAGCGATATAGATAAATGTATTGCCATTATGCTCTACTCTGCACTGCCTGGCGCAAGTAGGCATCATTTAGGGACCGATTTAGATGTGTTTGATAAAGCGGCAGTGAGTGATGATTACCAGCTGCAACTCACGCCCGATGAATATCAACAAAACGGCCCATTTGCTCCACTGAGCGACTGGCTAGATGCTAACTTAGCACTATTTGGGTTTTATCGGCCTTATCAGCATGACTTAGGTGGTGTAGCCCCCGAGCTTTGGCATATTAGCCATATTAAGCAGTCGCAATTACTGGTTAATATGCTTAGTCTGCAAGTACTGCATGAGTGTATAAGTAATAGTGACCTATTAGCCAAAGAGGCTATTTTAGCCAACTTACCCATGCTTTATGAGCGCTTTATAATAAACGTTAGCCCTGTTTAACAGGGCTGTTTTTTATTGAGCGTAAATACCAGCACTGCCCCCAAAATAACACTGCAGGCAACTATAAATTGCACGGTTAACTGCTCAGATAAAAACACCACGCCCGCAATGGCAGCAAGCACAGGTACACATAGCTGCACCACTGCTGCTTGGGTGCTTTTTAATTTTGGCATTGCCGTATACCAAATACTGTAACCAATACCTGAAGCTATTGCGCCACTGGCACATGCAAGTAACACTCCTTCTATGCGGATACTTTTTATATAACCCATACCTATTATTAGCAATATAGGCAAAGCAACTAAGCTGCGAATAAAGTTAAATGCAGAGGTTCTCAGTGGTGATATACAAGCTTTGCCTCGTATACTATACACACCCCACGCTATGCCACTAATGGCCATAAGGGTCGCTCCAAATAATGAAGGTATTGCTGCAGAGGGCAACATTAAATAAACAAAACCGGCAAAAGCGCTTATAAATGCCAACCATTGTAATAGACTCAATTGCTCTTTTTTATAAATTCCCCAGCCAATCATAGTAAGTTGTACCGCGGAAAATAAAATAAGTGCACCAGTGCCGGTATCAAGCTCTATATACGCGATAGAAAAACACAATGCATAAACAAGCAAACTAATACTACTTCGCCAACTTCCTGTATCTTTTAATATTTCGCTATTAAACGTACCATTACGTTTTGTAGTATTAGTATAAAGCAGCATAATAATGGCTAAACATACAGCCCCGCTAAGTAAGCGAATAACAGTAAAGTTCCATGCATCTATATACCCTTGTGCGAGCGCCATTCTGCACAATAAAGAGTTAGCGGCAAACGCAATTAAAGCACTTAAAGTGTACAACGTTGTTTTCAAAAACAATCCTTAGCTAAAATAAGTACAGTTAACACTGCTAATTTAATGATTTTTAGATTTAGTTATTATAATAACATTACAATATTAATACGATTAACGCTTCGTTCACTGCTCGGCAGTTATGCTACGCTTTTTTACAATATTTCACATATTTTTTTAATGGGTGTATGTTAATCTTATTAAGTAAATTTAAAGGAGTGCTCAGTGCGCCGTAGCTTAATATTTAGTTTTTGTTTTATTTTAAGTGGTTGTAGTACCATAGGATTTAGCGATCTATTTAATGACTATGCGACTCAAGTAACCCCTGTAAGACAAGCAATAGAGAGTAACAACATAGCGCAAGCGCAGTCGCTTATTGCTAAAAATAGTAGTATGCACAGTAGCTACTTACTTAATCAATTAGAGCAAGCGCGCCTTGCCGACTTAGCTAATATGCAAACCGATGCGCAAAGCCAATTTGAAAACGTTTATCAACAAGTACAAAACAAGCGCGAGGCTGCCAAAGTTCAGCTCAGTAGTGGGCTTGAACAAAGTAATGCTTTATTTACCAACGACTCGGCTATTACTTATATACCCGCCCCTTATGAAATGAGCATGCTGCATAGTTATAAAGCGCTTAATTACGTATATAAAAATGATGTTGAAGGTGCATTAGTTGAAGTTAGGCGGGCTAATAAAGTACAAGTAGACGCACTTATTCAAAATCAGGCAGCGCTAGATTCCGCTACAAAAGAAGCGCAGCAGCATTATCCAAGTATGAGCAAGGTTACCCGAGACGTTAAAAATGGCTTTCAAAATGCTTATACTTTTTATTTATCCGCTTTATTGTACCAAAGCAGTAAACAGTATGATGATGCCTACATTGACTATAAAAAAGCACTCGAAATACAACCCAACAATATTTATTTGCAACGTGATGTACTTCGCCTTGCTAAAAAACAAGGCTTTGATCAAGACCTAAGTGAGTTTAAAAAGCGCTTTGGTGAGGCAGCAAATATACCGTCTGAACAAGGCGAAGTAGTTATATTATTTGAACAAGGCTTAGTGCCTAAGCAACACGAATTTAAATTACGTTTACCTATTTTTACCTCTGGCGGTAATGCACGTTTTTATAGCTTAGCCATGCCAGTTTATAAAGACAACGCCTATGTTCGTAGCATTAATAACATCAGTATTAATGCCCAAAACTTAGTATTAAGCCCGCTAGTGCACATAGAATCACTGGCTGCTAAAACGTTAGAAGATCAAATACCTGCCAGAATAGCGCGGCAAATACTACGTTTAGTCGCCAAAGAAAAAGTACGAGCCGAACTGGCTCGTAGCACCGGAGACGTAGGTAATATAATTGCGAACATTTATAACTTAGCCTCTGAGCAAGCCGATACACGTAGTTGGCTCACGCTACCAAATCAAATAAGTGTGGCGCGAAGTAGCTTAAACAGCGGCGCGCATTCATTAACCATAGGCACGCAAGCGCCAATAAATTTTACCGTTAGTAAGCAAAGGTTAACCTTAATTTATCTAACCTCTATAAATAACTACTTTAATTATCATGTAGTACAACTCTAGGAGCGATTATGAGATACATAATGCCATTATTTGCGGTTTTAATACTCAGTGCCTGTGCTGGCAAACCAGACACATCGGGTATAGTAATTGAGCAAGGTAATAAAACATTTAATCAGCAACTACGTGTTGATAACCCAGAGCTTGGTGAGAAACTAGCTATTAGTGACGTAAAAACACGTCAAACAAACCAATTAACTGACGTGGTAGTTACCTTAGCAAGCCAATATAAAAAGTCGCAATACTTACAGTATCAATTTAATTGGTACGACAAAGACGGCTTTGTTATTAAGGGTAATCACTCCCCTTGGCAAGCAATTACCTTATTTGGCTTTGCACAAACACAATTACCAGGGCTAGCACCCAGCCCAGATGCAGTTACCTTCTCATTAGCAGTAAGAGAAGTGTCTACCGATGCGCAAGAATTTAAAGAATAAAGGAAATAACAATGATCATACGTAAAAAATTCAAAACAGCTTCAACTTACGCGCTTATTGGTTTAAGTGCATTAGTATTAAGTGGTTGTGCAAATAAAGCGGTAGTTAGTTATGGCGACGCACAAGCCGTAGAAACCACTGACATTAACTTTGGCTCTACCGATTTACAAAAAGTAGCCAGCCAAATGACCGATTCACTATTAAGCTCTCCGGTTGTTGGCACCATGACCGCCAATAAACGCCCTGTGATATTTGTTGAAAGAATTAAAAACAAAACCAGCGAGCACATTGATACCGAATCAATCACCGACTCTATTTCAACTCAGTTACTGCGTAGCGGAAAATTTAGATTTGTTGATATGACCCGAGTTGAAGCTATACGTGAGCAGCTTAAATTTCAAAACGAAGATGCATTAGTTAACCCCACGACTGCTGTGGCATTTGGTAAACAAATTGGTGCGCAGTATATGCTGTACGGCAACTTATCAAGCATAGTTAAATCCAATGCTGACAAATCAGACGTATACTATAAATTTACCATGCGTTTAATGGATATGGAAAGTGGCTTAGTTGAATGGGCTGACGAAACAGAAATTCGTAAAACGAAAGAAAAATCAACCTTTGGCTGGTAGTCAATAGGAGTTAATTATGAAAGCGATTACTGTATTAATGTGTACATTACTTACGATTAGCGCACCTGCATTGGCTAATTACGAGCGCAATAAAGCAGTAGCAGTACAACAAGTGCTATTTGGCGATGTGCAATCAGTGCGTAATATTACTGAGCAAGAGCTAGTACAAGATCAAAGCAATGGTTGGAAAACATTTGGCGGCGCTTTGCTTGGCGGCGTTGTTGGTAATCAGTTAGGCGGTGGTAGCGGGCGTACCGTTGCTACTATTTTGGGCTCAGTGATAGGCGGCAATGTAGCGCATAATCAACAGCAAAAAAGCCATTACCAACAAACTCGTTTAGTAGAGTTATTAATACAAGTTGAAAATGGCGACCAATTTATGGTGGTTCAAAATCAAGACCAATCAATGCGCTTTAGCAAAGGCGATAGTGTAAGGCTGGTGTATTTAAACGATAACAGCGTACGTGTTGATAAAGCCTATTAATAGCAATTATATTAACTTTAGCATAAGTAAAAACGAGCCTAAATTGGCTCGTTTTTTGTGTGTTTTAAAAGTTAGGCTTGTCGGTAATCTTTAAAAAAGCGCTGCATTTTAGTCATCGCATCCGTTAAATCATCTTTGTTGGGTAAAAACACCAATCTAAAATGATCAGGCTCAGGCCAGTTAAATGCACGCCCATGCACCAGTAATATTTTTTCAGCTTTGAGTAAATCAAACATCATTTGCTCATCGCTTTTAATATTAAAGCGCGCAGTATCTACTTTAGCAAAAGCATATAAGGCACCTTTTGGTTTTACGCAGCTAATACCCTCTATTGCATTGAGCCCGCGCCACGCTATATCACGCTGTACATACAAACGCCCGCCTGGATTAATTAGGTTGTCGATTGATTGTACTCCGCCCAATGCTTGTTGAATGGCATATTGAGCAGGTACGTTAGCGCACAAACGCATAGATGATAAAATTTCTAGGCCTTTGCGTAAGTCACTCATAACCGACGTACGCCCACTTAACACCATCCAGCCCATTCTTAGGCCAGCAGCACGGTACGTTTTTGCTAAACCGTTAAAGGTAATAATAGGCACATCGTCGCACAGTGCACCAATTGAGTTATGCGTAATGCCGTCGTATAAAATCTTTTCGTAAATTTCATCACTTAACAGTAGTAACTTGTGCTCACGCGCTATGTCAATTAACTGCTGCAGTAAATCATCGCTATACACAGCCCCTGTCGGGTTATTTGGATTGATCAATACTAATGCTTTGGTTTTAGAGGTGATTTTACTTTTTATATCAGCAATATCCGGAAACCAATCTTGCTCTTCATCACATAAATAATGCACCGGATTGCCACCAGAGAGCTTTACTGCAGCGGTCCACAGAGGGTAATCGGGAGCGGGGATCAGCACTTCATCGTCATTATTTAACAATGCCTGCGTAACCATTTGAATCAGTTCGCTAACGCCATTGCCAATATAAATGTTATCTACATCTAAATTATATAAACCGCGTTGTTGATAATGCTGATAAATAGCCACCCGCGCCGAATAAAGCCCTTTAGAATCACAATAACCTTGGGCTGAATATAAATTGCGAATAATATCGCGGTGCATATCTTCTGGCATATCAAAGCCAAACGCAGCCGGATTACCAATGTTTAGCTTTAAAACTTTTTGGCCTTCGTCTTCCATTTTTTTAGCTTGGACTAAAACAGGGCCGCGAATGTCATAACAGACACCGTCTAATTTATGACTCATTTTAATTTCTGACATTACTACCTCTAAAGGGCACGAATAACCCTTAGAATAACTTAGTAAAGACGTAAAACACTAGTCAATTTAGTAACTTAATACTGAAATAAATTCATGTTTAATGCCTAAACCTACGCCTTTACTTATCTGCTTAACGTGATGCCAACCAGTTATTTAATAGCGTTTGAGATTGCGCCACTTGCGTCATTAACTGCGCTGATGCAGCAGTGGCTTGAGCTAAGTTATCGTTATTTAAACTTTGTTCAATTTCACCCGCTACCGCGGCCAAGCTATCGGCACCAAATTGAGCCGCATTCGACTTTAAACTATGAGCGTGGCGCACCGACGCTTCTTTATCTTGCCCAATTGTGGCCAACACTTCTGAGCCTAAGCGCTCAAATTCCACACAACAAAAGTCGAGAGTAGCTGCAAATTGCTCACCTAATAACGATTCCATACTCTCTAATGCTGCTTCGTTAATACTTACTTCTGTCATATTTTAACCCTTAAAAACAATCTATACTTAATTAACCTTAATCTATAACACTCTATAGCTAAGCGTAAAAAAATCCAACTTAATTACCTTATAAATGTATAATTACTCATAATGTACCTTCACCAAAAGTAGTTTAAATGGCTCGCCCACTGTGTAATTTTTGTTTGTTCGCACTTAATACTTGTATTTGCAGTGCTGTAACCTCTATTAACAATAAAGTAAAAGTAATTATTTTACAGCACCCTAGTGAAGAAAAAGTAACAAAAAACACGGCTAAACTATTAAATTTATGCCTAGCTGATTGCCAAATAATCAAAGGCGAAAGTAATAACGACTTTGCGCAGCTTCGTGCCCTACCTGCCAGCTCAACCGTTTTACTTTACCCTAATGAGCAGGCTATAAATTTAGATAATAACGACGCGCTAAACACACTACTGCCTATTACGCACTTAATTGTTATTGATGGTACATGGAAAAAAGCCTATAAAATTTTACAGCTAAGCTCGCTACTGCAACGGTTTCAAACTGTAAGCTTTGCTAATTTACCTAAAAATCGTTACACAATACGTAAAGCTCCCCGCGCAGATAGCTTGTCAACGCTTGAGGCCGTTGCACATAGCTTACAGCTTATTGAACAGTTAAACCCTGCCCCACTTTATAATTTACTTGATGAATTAATACAAAAACAAACCCATCACATGCCTGCTCACGTAAAAGCACGTTACTTATAATTTATGATTAGTTTTTATAAATGATATTAGCGATGCGTAACTATCAAAATAGATTAAAACGCGGCTTTAGCCGACAAGGTCCCGATTATCGTTTTGACGATCAAGTTGATTTTAGCGATATAAGAGACACTTTTGGTTTTAGATCTATGGTGGTAGGTAAATGGGTAAACAAAGAAGAGCGCTACATTAGTGCAAATTTAATTTATGATGCACTTGCCGACTTAGCACAAATACTGCACTTACCACCTAAAGCAATTGGCCTGCGCGGTAAACTCAATTTTGCGTTTGGTGCTGGCGGACAAAAGCATGTACAAGCACATTATAATGCAGCTAGCCAAACGCTTGCACTTGCAAAAAATGCCGGCGGTGGTGCGCTCGCCCATGAATGGTTTCATGCTTTTGATCATCATATAAGTGAGCATTTATTTGCAGCAAAACCCCGCTTTGGTTTTGCGTCTAAACTGTGGTTATCAAACACGCCTAATTTATCGCATCCGCTCAATAATACGCTTAATGACTTTTACAAAAACGTGTTTTTAGATGCACAGGGCATTGCTGCAAACCGATTTGTACAAACGTGCATTGAATACGATAAAGCAAAAAATATGAATTACATGAGTATGCCCGAGGAGCTAGCAGCGCGTTGCTTTGAAGCCTGTATAGCCAGCCACCCGCATATAAAAAATAGCTTTTTAGTCAGTGGGCTAAAAAGTAGTGATTTAATATACCCAGATGATGAGCACATTAACGCTGCAAATAAAGCGCTTAACCAATATTTTGAATTACTGGGTTATGCGCTTCATAAGTTAGATGAGTAAAGTGCTTTATTTAATCATTACCTGTCATCGCTAATACGACTTGCTACGGCACTGTTTTGATCTTTGTACTTAGCATCTTTACGCGTATTGTAAGGATTAGCACAAGGGCCTGTAAGTGTTTCAAAACTCATAGCACCAATTTTCATCATAGGTCTTAGTGCTAAAGGGAGTTTACCTGAGTTATAAAACTCTAAAACAATATTACCACTCCAACCGGGATCAATTCGATGCGCGGTTACATGCACCATTAAACCTAATCGTGCCAGCGATGAACGTCCATCTAGCCAGCCTACAATGTCTGCTGGCAGTGTTACTTTTTCATAGGTAATAGCCAGTGCAAGCTCGCCTGGGTGTAAAAAAAATGCTTCGCCTTCATCTAGCACAATTTCGTCGCTCATGATTGACTCCATGGCTTTATTGAGCTGATCTTTAGGGCCACTTAAATCTACATATGCTGCTGTATGTGCATGAAAAGTTCTAAATTTATTACCTAAGCGTAAGTCAGCAGTAACACCCGAAATCATCTCATCTGTAGGTGCAGGCTCAATAACAATACGGCCATCGTTTAGGTATTCTTTAATATGTGTATCTGAAAGTCTCATGGTGTATTAATCATCCGTAATCACAATCTCTACCGAGTTGTGATGCTGTTGATAGTAAAGCGTGCTGGCTATAAGCCGCGCTGCTGCGCTGTAAGTTTTGCTTATTGCTGCAGTGTTATCGCAAGCAATAAGTTTGCCCTGCTCAGAGTATTCTCGAATATCTATTGCAAGCGGAATATGTGATAGAACAGGAACGCCGTGCTTGTGTGCTAGTTTTTGTGCGCCATCTTTACCAAATACGTGGTTTGCCTCGCCGCAGTGGCTGCAAATGTAATGGCTCATATTTTCAATTAAGCCCAGCACTGGCACGTTTACTTTATTAAACATGGCGATGCCTTTTTGCGCATCGGCTAAGGCTAAATCTTGGGGTGTGGTAACAATTACTGTGCCACTTGCCGGTACTTTTTGGCTCATAGTAAGTTGAATGTCACCCGTACCTGGTGGCATATCAACAATAAGGTAGTCAAGCTCGCCCCAATCAGTTTCATTTAGTAGCTGGCTAAGCGCCCCCGATGCCATAGGACCGCGCCATACAGTGGCGTCATCGCTGGGTACTAAAAAGCCGATTGATTGTGCTTTAATACCGTTTGCATCAAAAGGCTGTAACTGTTTGTTATCCTTAGTGATGGGCTCTGCGCCTACCAAGCCTAAAAGCATAGGGATTGACGGGCCATAAATGTCGGCATCTAAAATACCAACTTTTGCGCCTTCGCTGTGCAGCGCGCCTGCTAAATTAACAGCAGTAGTCGATTTACCCACCCCGCCTTTACCTGAAGCAATAAGCACAATATGTTTAATTGTTTTAAATTTTGCAGGCTCTTTAAGCTCTACCGTGGCCGACACAGTTACTGCCACCTTGAGAGCGTTAGTAACATGCTCTGCCACCATTGGCATTTCTGACTGTGCAGCAAATGGCAAAATTAAATTAATAGTGAGCGATTTATCGTCGTTTTGGGTGATATTCTTAATGAAGCTTTCATCAATACCCACAGCAAAAGCGGCACTACGATACGCGGCTAAAGCAGCAAAGATCGGTTGTTTTTGCACCGATTTAGAAGAGAATAGTTTCGACAGTCCAAACATAGTAATTAAATAACGTTTCTTTGATGAAAAGTGCCTCGGAATTATGTAACATTCAGGGCATTAACACCAGTCAATTAATACAAATCCACAAGCTGTTGCGTTGTTAGCGCTTAGCTTGTAAATAAATTAATGATTTTCATCCGTTCCTTAATAGGAACCGTCAATTCGGAATGATTATGGCACAGCGAAAGATCCTGATTACCAGCGCATTACCTTATGCAAATGGCCCTACTCACTTAGGTCATTTATTGGAATATATTCAAACTGATATTTGGTCACGTTTTCAAAAACTACAAGGCCACGAAGCCTATTATGTTTGCGCCGACGATGCCCATGGCACGCCTATTATGCTTAACGCGCAAAAGCAAGGGATCACGCCTGAAGAAGCGGTAGAAAAAGTAAGTATTGAGCGTCAACGCGACTTTGCCGACTTTAATATTAAGTTTGATAATTATCACAGTACCCACAGCCAAGAAAACAAAGAGCTGAGTGAGCTTATTTATAATCGCCTAAACGATGCAGGGCATATTAAAAGGCACACTATTTCGCAGTTATTCGACCCAGAAAAAGGCATATTTTTACCCGATCGCTTTGTAACCGGTACGTGCCCAACCTGTAAGTCTGAAAATCAAAATGGCGACAACTGCGACTCATGTGGTGCAACATATAGTCCTACAGATTTAATTAACCCGCGCTCGGTTATGTCTGGTGCTGAGCCTATTTTAAAAGACTCTGAGCATTACTTTTTTGATCTGCCAGCATTTGAAGGCATGTTAAAAGAGTGGTTACACTCGGGTACTATTCAGCAAGAAATGGCTAACAAGCTTGATGAATGGTTTACTGATGGCCTGCAACAGTGGGATATTAGCCGTGATGCGCCTTACTTTGGTTTTGAAATACCAAACGCACCAGGTAAATACTTCTACGTTTGGTTAGATGCGCCTATTGGTTATATGGCCAGCTTTAAAAACCTGTGTGATAAAAAAGGTATCGACTTTGATGCTTTTTGGGCTGCAGATTCAGACGCTGAGCTTTACCACTTTATTGGTAAAGACATTATTTATTTTCATAGTTTATTTTGGCCAGCAATGTTAGAAGGCGCTAACTTTAGAAAGCCAACTAACGTATTTGCCCACGGTTTTGTTACCGTAAATGGCGAAAAAATGTCTAAATCGAAAGGCACGTTTATTAAAGCTCGTACTTATTTAGATAATTTAAACCCAGAATATTTACGTTACTATTACGCGGCAAAATTAAGCGGCGGCATTGTTGATCTTGATTTAAACCTAGAAGACTTTGCGCAACGCGTAAACTCAGACCTAGTAGGTAAAGTAGTAAATATAGCAAGCCGTTGTGCAGGCTTTATTACTAAAAAGTTTGATGGCAAGCTAAGCGCAACCGTTATGCAACCCCAGTTGCTTAAAGAATTTCAAGCAGCTGCACCAAGCATTACAGCCCATTACGAAAACCGTGAGTTTAGCCGTGCAATTCGTGAAATAATGGCGCTTGCCGACAAAGCAAACCAATTTATAGATGCCGCAGCACCTTGGGTACTCATTAAAGACGAAACTAAACAACAAGAAGCGCACGAAGTTTGCTCATTAGGGCTTAACTTATTCCGCGTGTTAATTACCTACTTAAAGCCTGTACTGCCTGAAATGGCCGATAACGTAGAAGCATTCTTAAATGACGACCTTGCATGGGACGGTGTGCAAAATGCATTAGTAAGCCACCCAATCAATAAATTTAAACCGTTAATGCAACGTGTAGAAATGGACAAAGTAAATAAAATGGTTGAGGAGTCAAAAGAAAGCTTAGAATCAAAAGTGACCATTGACCCTAATAGCCCACTGGCTAAAGAGCCAATTTGTGATGAAATTGAATTTGACGACTTTGCAAAAGTAGACTTACGCGTAGCAAAAATTGCTAAAGCTGAGCACGTAGAAGGCGCCGATAAACTACTTAAGCTAACACTTGATTTAGGCGGCGAAACGCGCCAAGTGTTTGCGGGTATCAAATCGGCTTACGCTCCAGAGGATATTGAAGGTAAGCTTACTGTTATGGTTGCTAACCTTAAACCACGAAAAATGCGTTTTGGTATGTCAGAAGGCATGGTATTAGCTGCAGGGCCTGGCGGTAAAGAGATTTACATTCTTAACCCAGACGACGGCTCAGAGCCTGGCATGCGTGTAATGTAAGCTTTGCTTATAAATTTATATTTGCGTTAATATTTTTGTTAATGTAAAAAGCCGCTGAATTTATTAGCGGCTTTTTTATTAACCCAGCTTGTAGGTTATATTTATTTTAGCTAAATGAATAACTAAGCATTGCGAGCTAATATAAATTATCCAATTTATATACCTAATTTGTGGAAAGTACCCTTCACCGCTATTCCCATAAATCCAATATAAACCAATTAATGCATCGGCAATTGCCGCTAATACTAACCCTAAACTAACCAGCCATACTCCCAAAGGTGCGTTTAACCCGCGATATGTATTAAGCAGCACTAAACTCATTAATCCCACACTGGTTATAACAAAACTATGAAGCCCGGTTAATAGCAGTACATAATAACCTGCCTCTGGAATATGCATAAAATAAAAACAAAGCAGCGATATTAATAGCGTGCCCCCTAAATAAGCAGCCACATAATATAATGGATACATAACTAAACTACGGCTCGCCAACAACACAGCAATAAAGAGTAAGCTGTATCCGGGTACAAAAAACCATACAGAGTCAGCTAAATAGTCGTGCTTAATTACCTCGTTATAACGGTAATATTGATTATTTAAATTAAAATTTACCACGTCTCCACAAATGCATAGCACTAAGGAGGCTATGCATAATAAGGCAATATAACGTTGTTGTTTGTTTTTAGTGTGTTTATATACCCAGCAGGTAATACTGGCGCTATTAAATAACAAAATAATTAAGGTTATTATTTCAATAGCTAAAAGCACTTTACTCTGTGGTGAAGGCCATAAACCATATATACCTGCAGCTCCCACAAAAAGAGCCGCTAACCAAGCTAAAAACGAAAGCGTAATGTGTTTATTCATAAAACAAATCCAGTAAGCTGTTTTACGTTATTGTTTATTTTTGTCAGGTGTAGATTCTGCTTTCATAGTTTGCATCTCTTTTTCTGCTTTTAGCTTACATACGGCCAACTGCTCTAAACGCATACTTTTAATTGCTTCTAGCGGATCATCAAGCGGTTTACTTTGCTGCGATAATGCATATATAGCACTGTCATCATTTTTAGTTGTCATTATTAGCTACCTTTTATGTAATTTATATTTTGGGTTTATCATCATTTAGCTAAGCTCTTTTCAGCTATAATTTATACAGTACTTAAATTAACCAGATATCCGGATAATTAGCGATAGAAAAGCTTGAATAAATTATTGCTCAGCTGTACATTAGAATCATCTAATGTACAAAGGTGTATTATGCGCTCTATTTTATTATTTACCAGCTTGGTTGTTTCATCAAGCGTATTAGCTAATAGCGACGATGCATACTTTGCTCGCAGCACTGTTAAAGCATTTTCAACTGATTTAAAAAATGTTTTAGTAAGTACCATGAAAGCGAGCGGGCCTGTTGCAGCAATTGAAGTATGTAATATCAGTGCGCCAGCTATTGCACTACAACACAGTGCTAAAGAGTGGGAAATTAGTCGTACATCATTAAAAGTGCGCAATCCTAATAACCAAGCTAACGAGTGGTTAAATTCAATACTGCTCGATTTTGAGCAGCGTAAAGAAAATGGCGAACCTATAGCAAATATTGAACATCAAGAACAAAAAGCCGATGCTTGGTATTTAGTCAAAGCAATTCCTACTGGGCAGGCTTGCTTAGCCTGCCATGGTAGTGAATTAAAGCCTGAAGTAAAAAACAAATTAACTGAGCTTTATCCAAGCGATAAAGCGACTGGTTTTAATTTGGGCGATATACGAGGCGCTTTTGTTGTAAAAAAGCACCCTTAAATACTATTACTATTCAAACTGTTAAACCTCTTACCCTGAGTGCTGATTAAGTATTAATATTGGGGTTACCGCCTTATTTAACACATATTAAAGTAAGTGTTCTACAGGCAGGTAGCCAAATAACCAAGCCTGAATACGTACCCAGGTGCTGGCCTCTGGCTCAGAGTTTTTACTTACCACTTTAGTGGGTGTAATTGATTCATCTAACCACAGTAAGTCGTGATTAAAACCCCACCAATTCTCAGTTTTAGTGACATCTAATAGCCATGCATGGCGAGGTAACTCTTCTAAAAATATATCTGCTGCTGTGCTTGCCATTTTGTCACTGTAAATTACAACACCTATTTCGGTATTTAAATTAATTGAACGTGGATCTAAGTTCATTGAGCCAACAAAAAGCGTATTACGATCAAAAATCATTGTTTTAGCATGTAAGCTCGCTTTTGATGAACCAGCTAAATCGGTGATTTTTTTATGTTTTGCTTTATCTTTAGATTTAATTTTAGGCTTAGACTTAGGTTTTACTGTAGCGCGTAACTCCCATAATTTAACGCCCGCCTCTATAAGTGACTCACGATAGTTTGCATAGCCGGCGTGCACAACGGGTACGTCGTTGGCCGAGAGCGAATTGGTTAAAATGGTCACATTAGCACCGGTATTAATCCAACGTTTTAAGCTTGCAACGCCTGCATCACCGGGAATAAAATAAGGTGAAACAATTAATGCTTCACTATGTGCATCATTAAGTAAATTACTTAATGCTGGGGCCATATAACCGGTATTATCATCACTCACATTCATTATTTTATCAGGATGATCGTATACTAATTCAGAGTTTGCCCAGTAAAGTGCTAGCTGTCCGCGTAGCAAATTATCAATAATATCCAGTGACTCTAAACGCCGTAGATAGGCTTTACTTTGCTCACTAGTATATATTTTAGCGAGTTGTTTTCGTACTTGTTCTAGTTTAGCTGCACTCGATGCAGGCGCTATATATTTAATCGCTACCGAGAGTGAATGATTCCAATATAAATCAAATGCAGTGGCCACACGCGGGGCAAATTCCCCCACGCCAAGTACATCTAAATCAGAAAAGTTAGTGTAAATATTGGCAGAAAAATAAGTATCTCCAATATTACGGCCACCAATAATAGCCGCCTGATTATCAACAATAAACGACTTGTTATGCATGCGCCTATTGATCTGTTTAAAATTAGTTAAAAAATCAACATAAGGTAAAGTGCGATTTGAAAACGGATTAAATAACCGTACTGACACATTAGGGTGTTGTACCAAGGCACTAAATAAAGCGTCTTGGCTCTCGTGGCCAAAGTCATCTAGTAACATGCGTACCCGCACGCCTCTATCGGCTGCACGAAGTAAGTAATGAGTGAATATTTTGGCCGTAGTATCGTTATGAAATAAGTAATACTGCACATCAATAGACATTTCGGCTTTTTCTATTAATAACAGCCTAGTTGCAAATGCATCAAGGCCATCACCAAGTAGATAGAACCCTGAGCTCGCAGGGTGTTTACTCGCCTCTAATGCTATGCCTTTAGCTAAGCTAGTATTTTGCGTTTTGCTAAATGCATAGTTAGGTTCGGCTTGAACCTTAGGATAACTAGCGCAACCAAAAAGCATGCTTATAACCATAAATAAACAAAGGGAAATTGCCGATAAATATCGCATAAATGCTATCAGTTCTCATAATATGTGAGCCTAGTTATATAGGTGATTTAAATGATTATACTATTATTGGGCTGGTTTCTCGATAGTGTTGACTTTACTTGCCCTTTTTTTAACTGAGTAAATTGTAAAAGGTAGCATAATTAATTGATTTAATAAAAAACCAAATACTAGCCCAAACGCAATACCGGTAAAAGTAAGCGGTATGCCTAATTTAAAGTTATCAATAGTATTTTTTAATATATCAAAACGGGTGGGAGTAAACATATAAATTAGTTTTTCAAAAAAGTTACCCTGTTTAAATATAGTCATTCCACCTTCTAAATCTGCAAATAAATCAAGGGTTAACAGCTTTTGTTGTGCATCAGTTTTAACACTTGGCTCGCTATTGCGTAAGTGTCTATCAATCATTGCTTTAACACTGGGAAATGCATGCATTTGGGCGGTGGCTTTATAACCATCAACTTGCCATTTTGTTGCCTGATACAAGCCTGCTAAATGTTGCTGATAATGATCCGTAAGTTGCGGTACTTGCAACGCTATAATTAACGCAACAGCAAAGGTTAGCTTATCAAATATTCTTACTATCATGATTAATTCCCCTTAGCATTTGCGTATTAAAGTTAAAAGTCTATTTATAAATTTAATCTAAAAAGCGATCACTTATGTCCTCTGCTGGCAACCAACAAGCATTTGTACGCCCAAACCACTTATAACGTCTAGCACCAATAAAATCATAACCCCAATCTCGTAATGGCCGAGGTATTATGAGTAACACTTGCAACAACGGCCATAAACCCGATAACTGCCCAGCAGTACGAAGTGCCGCTGTTGACTTGAACCAAATGCCACTATCGTCAATAAGCACCACAGAACCCAGCTTACTTGTAGCTTCACTTCCCTGCTGCTTAAGTAAGTTTTTTGCTACAGTTGACTGCAATGACGCAAAGCGAAATTTTTTATATGGATCATGCTCAATCACGAAGCGTACCGAGCCTGTGCATAAATTGCATACGCCATCGAACAGTAATATAGGGTTTTTTTTAGTCTTTAAGCTCATATTAATGACTCTGCTGAACAGGTGTTAAAAAATAGCAGGAATATCAAGCTACTATAATTACCATCAATTTACATTCGTTTTATTACTTTATGCAATACAACTCAATGGGTATAACCCGGGTTTTTATTTAGCTGCTAAAATACAAACACGCTTATTCAAGCGCTTTTAATAATCGATCAGTTCGCGGTAAATAATAGTTATCGTAATCAAGCGATACAATTACTCGCTCTGCTTTACCTAACATTTCGCTACGCGGGATCAAGCCTATTACGCGAGAATCGGCACTGTTATCGCGGTTATCCCCCATGGCTAAATAGTAATTATTCGGGATTGTGATTTTATCAAACCCTGCTAATCGCGACGCTCTATTGGCTACTCTTATTGAGTGTTTATGACCGTTTAAGTTTTCAATTTTATCAAGTGAACCTAAATTACTGTGCAAACTAGCATAGTTAAGCTTTTTACCATTAATAATAAGCTCGTTATGCTCAAGCGACACAGTATCGCCAGGTACGCCTATTACCCGCTTTATTAAGCGGTTATCAGCTTTTTTTGAATCAAATACTATGATATCACCTGCTTGTGGGTCGCCTAACTTCATTAGTGGTATATGCGTAAAGGGTAAGCGTAAGTCGTAAGCCATTTTATTTGTTAAAACTCTGTCGCCTACTTCAATGGTGGGCCGCATAGAGCCTGTAGGTACTTCGTACCAATCGGCAACTGCACTTCTAAATACGCTCATTAACGCTATAAATATGATTAATGAACGGTTATTTTTCCAAAATTTAATCAGTGTTTTCATACAATATTCCCACCATTTTATCGACTAAAACTAAGACGCTAAAAATCAATAGCAGTTCAATTGCTAATGTAACAAAACATGTTTAAGGTGAGCTAAAATACCAAGGTATAAGGTTATACCTTGGTTAAAAGTGCGGAGGGATTACTGATTTAACTTATCTTTTGCGGCTTGTACTTTCGAAAAGTCTAAACCTAACTCGTCTGTCGCTTCTTTAATTAAGTGCGGCTGAGTCATCACTACTGCCATTAGTTGCTGTAGTTTTTCAGGTGGTATACCAAGTTGTTGCACCATGGCCATTGCCATCATTGGGTTTTGCGTTAATGCTTCAAATAGCTCGGCTATTTGCTCGTCGCTAACATTATGCTCTTTTAAAGTGGCGATAATTGGATTCATTATTAACCTTATTATGTGTGTTATAACTAAATTATATTGACTACCAGAGACATAAACAATGCCTATACATTACACTACTGGTTTATTCTACACTTAACACTACTTTACCGGCGTTTTCATTGCGCTCTAAAATAGCATGAGCCTCGCTTGCTTGGCTCCAAGGTAGCACTTTATATAAATTAAAATCGTAGCTTTTACTTGCAATATCGCTATAAAAACGCGCTACAAAATCATCTCTTAATGCGCGTTTAAACTCTATACTACGGTTTCTAAGTGTTGATGCATGAAACGAGATACGTTTTTGCAGTAAACGGGCAAAATCAACTTCAGCAAAACGACCATCTAAAAATGCCAACATTACAATTTGGCAATCCATAGCCGCAACAGCCGCATTTTTGTTTAAATAACTACCCGAAACAGGATCTACAATTGTGTTAGCCGTTAGGTTATTAGCCTTCATATATTCTACAAAATCAGTGGTTTTATAGTTTATAGCATGATCGGCGCCCAGTGCTTTGGCATGTGCACATTTTTCATCTGAACCTGCGGTTATAACCACAGTTGCCCCTGCGCTTTTAGCCATTTGAATTGCAGCACCACCCACACCGCTTGCACCTGCATGAATTAACGCCGTTTGCCCAGCTTGTAATTTACCTAATTCAAACAAAGCACCAAATGCTGTTAAATATACTTCACTTATTGCAGCGCCCTCTCTCATAGACACGTCATCTGGTAACTCCATTAGCTGTTTGGCATCAACCGCAACATATTCACTGTAAGCACCACCAGCACATAAAGCAAAAACGCGTTTATTAAGCCAAATTTTATCAACTTTACCACCAATATCGCAAACGATGCCTGCGCACTCTAATCCTAATATTTGGCTGTCGTCTTTTGGCGCCGGATACTTACCTTGGCGTTGCATACAATCGGCGCGATTTACACCAATGGCGGCTACTTTTACCAGTACTTCATGGCTCTTTAAAACCGGTTTATTGGTTTCACTAAATGCAAGTATGCCATCTTCATGAGAAATGTATTTCATTGCCACTCCTAAGCTTTATATAACTAAACGCTATTACTAAACGTTGCATAACTAAATTAATGTAATTTGTATATGGGGATCAAAACACCTTATTTAAAGCGCCAACTTTGTTTATATGGATACACGTCGGGTAAATAGCCTTGTTGTACCTGTTGTTGGCACGTTTGCCAAAACTGGGCGTTAAATAAATCGCTGTGATGACTATTAAAAGCATTAAATGCCAATTCATTAGCACTAAAAAACACTTTAAATTGACTCGGAAAAATATCATTTGGCTCTATATCAAAATACGAGTCTGAACTTAGCTCTTCTAGCGCATTTTGCGTTTGCGGCACTTCTCTAAAGTTGCAATCGGTAAGTGGGCAAATTTCGTCATAATCATAAAAAACTACCCGCCCCCAGCGCGTAACACCAAAGTTTTTCATCAGCATATCCCCAGGGAAAATATTAGCACCGGCTAAGTCTTTAATTGCTCTGCCGTAATCTAGCATCACTTGTGCAAGTGCTTTGCTGTCGCAATCATTTATATATAAATTAAGCGGGGTCATTTTTCGCTCAACATAAACATGTTTTAAAATAAGCGCCTTGCCCGAAATAATTAAACTGGACCCAATGTGCTCTTTCATTTGTTGCAGTAACTGCTCGCTAAAGCGGCTCAAATCAAACGCTAAATACCTAAACTCATGCGTATCTACCAGTCGCCCTACTCTATCGGCTTGTTTTACAAAGTTGTATTTTTCTTTTACTTGCGCTTTAGTGGCGGTTTTTGGTGCGCTAAATTTATCTTTAATTACTTTATAAACATGGTCTGAGCCAGCAATAGTAAACACTAGCATTACCATACCCGGTGTACCTGGCGCAGCCACATACTTAAAGCTCGCGGGGCTATTTTTAGTGGTATCGACTTTATAACGATAAAACTCTGTTTTGGCATGTTTTATAAAGCCAATCGCATTAAATAGCTCAAAGCGCTGTTTATGCGGCATAAGTACACTTAAGTAATCTACATAACGCGCTGGTTGGTCGGTATCGACCATAAAATACGTGCGCGCAAATCCAAATAGTAAACTTAGCTGGTCGGCGCCCATCATTACCGCATCAATTTTAAGCCCCTTGGGGGTATTTAAAATGGCAATAGCAAAGGGCATATTATCGCCATTTTTAGCAATGCATCGGCCTATTAAGTAACAGGCTTTGTTTCTATAAAAATGTGAATATGCATATTCTATATAGCCGTCATTTAAGTTTATTAACTCATAAACTTGTCGACATTGTTGCTTAGCACCTTGCGTTAAAGTAGCCTGCAGGGTGGCAACATCTTGGTTTAAATTACTAAATGGCACTCTAAAAACCTGATTAGTGATCAGCGTTTTTATTGCGCTATTAAAGCCATGCTGCAATGAAATACGTTTAACTAAGCTGTCGTATGGTCGAGGTTGAGTACGATATTTAGCTTTTAATACAAATAAATGCACAGTACGTATTTTTTTATCGTCCCAAATAGCACCAAAGGTAGAATTAAAAAAAGTATGCGCTATTGGCTCGTTTTCATGATTTTTTACCATGTTGCCATAAATATTTTTAGCTAATTGCCAGGTCTGTGGACAGCTTAACTCCGCGTAGGCAATAACCTTTACCGCTTCACTTACACTTTTAACTTGGCGCTCATACACTTGTAAGCGCTCGCGCATAGCACTTTGTACCTCGTGATATTGTCGCTGTTCAAAGCGGCTTTGTGCGCCTAAGGTTATATTTAAAAAGGTGGCAAACATAGCTTCAAACCCAGCAAAAACGGCGCGCGCTAACTTAGTCGCAATCACATCTTGCACTGTACTATTTTGCAGTTTATTCGTTATTGTATCTGGCATATTTACTAGGCTTATTACGGCTATTATTTTTTAGTTGTTTACACCTTAGCAAGCAGGCTTTAATTTAGATAATTAATACAGTAAATAAATAAGATTGATTAAATGAATATAAGAAATGTCGATCTCAACTTGCTTGTGTACCTAAACGTACTAATAGACGAAAAAAGTGTTTCTAAAGCGGCTAATAAACTCGCACTTACCCAACCTGCTATGAGTAATGCGTTAAAGCGGCTGCGTGACTTATTTGACGACCCGCTTTTGGTGCGGGCTTCAGGCTCTATGGCGCCCACAGCAAAAGCGCTGGCACTAAAGCCCGAAATAGAGTTATTACTTAAAATGGCTGAAGAAATTACTCAGCCCACTGAGCTATTCGATCCGACAAGTGCCAAAGTAACGTTTAGAATTATGGCAAACGATTATTTAGAGTCGACGTTAATCGCCCCTTTTATAACTGAGCAGTTGAGTAAAAACCCAGGAATAAACTTTGATATACTCAGCCCAAGTGATGTAAATCTGCAAGATATGGAAAAAGGCACCATAGATTTAGCAATTAACCGCTTTAATGGCCTACCACGCTCGTTTCACCAAGCTACGGTTTGGCGCGATAACTATTGTTGTTTAACGCACCCCAATAATCAATTTTTACAACAGTCGAGCCTAGAAGATTACTTAAAAAGCGAACATATTTGGGTAAATCGTGCAGGTTGGGGGCCTGAGCCCGCTGTTACTAATAAATCTGGTAAGCAAAAGTTAGGATGGGTAGACGAAGCACTGTGGCAATTAGAACAAACTCGAAAAATACGCGTTTTTACACGCCACTATATGATTGCCAGTTTACTGTGCCAGTCAGATAAGTTAATTGCTACATTACCACGTCGCCAAGCTAAGCTGTTAACTACGCATACTAACTTGGTTATCAGCCCAGTACCTTTTCAAATTGTACCTATTGAGGTAAAAATGATCTGGAGCCCATTGTTGCATCATGCATCGGCGCACCAATGGTTACGCAGAGAACTACTGGAATTTGCAAAAACAATTGCCGACAGGTAGTAATACTAGTGCAAAGGTATATAAAATTTACAACGAGTAACTTGCACAGTAGGTGTTGCAAATTACTCGTTAAATTCGCCTAAACTTAGGCTTTAATGCGTATTAATAAGGCTTATAGCGCTGTACATGTTTCAATTGCATCACCCGTGCTACCATCTTGCATATGGCTAAACAGCGTGCCTTCAGAGCCAGTACCTGATGCTTTAGTCCAAAACTCGTACTTGTCATTCATATAGCGCGCACCACTGGCCGACACAGCAATCTTCATTTCGTATTCTGTACCTAAATAGTCAACTGTTGCAGTGTCTGTAGAGGGGTAAGTTACCGCCATTGTATTACCACTTTCACACTGATAGTTATGCACTATTACCGCTGTTTGTGCCGTGTTTTTTACGTCGGTGTGGCTGTTGTCTTGTGGCTCATTACCACAAGCCGAAAGCATTAATGTGGTGATAATAATAGCAGGAGCAAAAATTTTCATAGCAGTCTCTTTATTGTTAGTTAGTGGTTAAACCATTGCCTGTGTAACAAGGTTATTGTTAAGTGTTATCTGTTAACTTACTAATAATAGATACTTATACCAGTGTGGTTAAGCCTCTGTATCTAGTTTGTAAAATTAGCAACTGTGGCTACTGTAAGCTAATTAGGCTTAATGTAGCCTTGCTAAACACACTAAAATTCGTCGTAATTTAACAGTATTGATATAATCAATATCAGTTATTGAAAACAACAATTTTATTAATACTAGAGTTAGCGCTAGAGTGAAGTTAAGCCAACTAACTAAGAGTAATAATTATGCAAACTTCATCAAGCTTCACCCAACAAGACGGATTGTTTATTAATAGCCATTTTCATCAATTTATTGAGCAGCAGTTAGCACCACTAGCGGCGATGCCAAGCGATGATATTTATCAGGTACTTGCCACTTTAGTAGATGAATTTGGCTGTACTTGTCGTAAAACTAAACATAATGCGGATGATGTTTTAGACGTGCAAACATTGCTTAATGCTTATCAGCATAATAACCACCCTTATTGCAATGTAGACTCGCAAACAACAGAAGCTGTTCTGGATGAGCATTGCTGCCAAGTTCCGGCCATTATTGTAGTTGCGTTAATGGATACGCTTAGCGGCACATTTAATACCGACCAAGATGCACATGCTATTTATCATCGTGCTGCGCAGTTAACTAATCGTGCATGTACGCATCGCGTAAACCTTGTTAACGTATCTGCAGCCTAATAATGGTGTTGTTTAAAAGTGCTCGATGACCCTAAGTGCAAAATCTGTACAACTTAAGGGCATCGAGTTATGAGGCTCAGATAGCAAATCAAACGTAACCTCTCCCGCCGCTAACGTGCGCTCTAAGGCATTTTCTATTAAATTAGCCGCCTCATGCCACTGCATAAACTTAAGCATTAATACCGCACTTAAAATGCTGCTGCTCGGATTCGCTTTATTTTGCCCAGCAATACGCGCAAATGTACCGTGCGTGGGTTCAAAAAATGCTACCTCATTATTTAAATTAGCCGCCGGCATTATGCCTACTCCACCTACTTGTGCGCTAAGCATATCTGCTAAAAAGTCACCATTTTGATTAGTCGTTGCAACTACATCAAATTGCTCTGGGTGCATTAAACACTGCTGTAACATGTTATCGGCTATAACTTCTTTAATTATAAGTGGTGGCTGCCCTTGTCGTGGAATATGTAACCAACGGCCGTTTTCATCGTCAATGGCTTGGTATTCACGCTTAGCGAGTGCAAAGCCCCAGCGTTTAAATGCACCATCAGTAAATTTAAGCACATTACCTTTGTGCACTAAAGTCAGCGATTCGCTGTTATTTTTTAGCGCGTAATTAATTGCGTAACGTACTAGGCGCTCTGAGCCTTCTTTAGAAATGTTTTTAATGCCAATTCCGCATTCTTGGGTAAACCTTAAACGCGTAACCCCCATTTCTTCGCATAAAAAATCGAGTACTTTTTCGCTTTCAACACTACCAGCTTGCCACTCTATACCCGAGTAAACATCCTCACTGCTATCGCGCAACACAGTGATATTAGTTAAATAAGGATTTTTTAACGGCGATGGCAATGCACTAAAGCCTTTTATAGTGCGCATATTGACAAATAAATCCATTTCTTGTCTAAGTGCAACGTTAAGTGAGCGAAAACCACCACCCAAAGGAGTCGTTAATGGCCCCTTAATCGCTATTTTACATTCTCTTACTGCATTTATTGTTTCTTGTGGAAACCAATCACCATCATATAGTTTGGCTGCTTGCTCACCATTGTATACCTGCATCCAATGAATTTTTCGCTTTGCTTGGTAACAATGCGCTATCGCGCTATCAACCACTTTTCGCATTACAGGCATCACATCTTGGCCTACTCCATCACCATCAATGTAAGCAATAATAGGTTGCAACGGAATTTGCCATTGGCCATTTTTTGCTATTTTTATGCTTTGCCCCTGTTCGGGCACATTAATATGTTGATACTGCAAAGCTAACATCCATCAAAAGTACATTACCCTCGATTAAAGCATGTTAAATTAAGCGTGTCTGCTGTTGCTTTTTATAGCGACTATTACAGTAATGAATAGTCAGAACTTGCCATTTTATAGCTGTTAATAAATGAGTTTTTGAATTGGCGCAGCTTATAATAATTAAAACTGTAAAAGTAATCTTAGTGGTTTTTATACGCACTTATTATTTGCAGCCGGGCATTTTTAATGCGCTTCGCTATTCGCTGTTTTTATAACTTTATAAAAAATATTGGTAACCATATTCACTAAAATTTTGTGACTGCTGATTCATAAAGCCATGCAGGTATAGTGTTTTTAAACAGCGCACATTGTTTTTGGCCGATAAATTAGTTATTAATTCATCTACATTAAAGTGCGGTTCAAACCCAGGGAAAATGAATTCACATGGATGAATAGCATCTATATTTAAATAATTACGTATTTGCGTAGGATAAAAAGCAATTACTTTTTTAAGATGTGTAGTTGTAGTACTCGCTTGTGCCCGCCATGCAGCGCTAGCACCGGCACTAAATGCAATACAAATAGTGGGTTTGCTTAATTTATTAAAATATTCTTCGAGCTTGGCTGCATATTCGTCATGGCCACAGTGTTTAATAAATAACTTATAGTATTCCTCTTCATTTTCAAGGGCTTGATGAACTCCATTATAGGGGTCAACTATTTGGTTTTCAGCATTAAAGTGCTTAGCTAATTGCTGTAAACAAGGTGTTTTACCGTAAATATCGCTGATAACTAGGTATTGCATCATTTCCCTTTTAAGTTATTGATAGTGGCTGTCATAAATAATATAACAAAAAGCTTGCATATAAAATACAACTGGGTTACCTTCCCTCTCTGGTTTAAATAAACCACCGCGGTTAACCATTTACCCTGATCCAGTAAGCCCCGCAAAACGTATATTCAAAAGCTAAGTTATTGTACGGCGAGAACCCCTTAAATAATACCGAGATGATTTTATTATCATCGCAAAAGTGTCATAAAGATCGTCAACACTGTAATGAAGCTAAACACAACATCGTTAATTTATTAACTGCATATAGCTATAAAAAATAGCGCAGAATAAATAACAAGAATAAAGTGAGTTTTATTATGTCTTATAAATATAACGGGTCTATGATCCAAATTGCACATCCAGTGCAGTCAATTTCAGTAAACAAACATCGTGTAATTTTTAGTGATACACAAGGTTTAAAAAATGCATTGTTTCAAAAAGCAAGCGATGCGCGTCAATTTGTTAAATGGCTAAAAGCCAGCTAACCTACACTGATTATAATTTGCCTACTTATTAGCGCAATAATGAAAATTAAATGCCAGCCTTGTTGCTGGCATTTTACTTTTTATCACTTTATTAGCTACACTTAAGGTTAATAGAATAATAGTAGGTAATTTTTGTAATGCTCCGCGCATTTTTAGTTGTTTTTATACTTAGCTTATTCAGCTCACCAGTTATTGCTAACACCATTAACTGGTTAACGCATGACTTTGCACCCTACTACATTTTAAATGGAGAAAACAAACACCAAGGTCGCGACGAAAGCATTATTTCTTTACTCGAAAAACAACTCCCCAATATTACTTTTAATAGAATACTCATACCTTCGGGCAGAGTTATCCAAGAACTCTCCAATACCTCAGCCAATACGTGTGCTTTGTCACTGTATAAAAATAGTTTTAGAGAAGAGCGCATTTACTTTACTGATGAAAGCTCTACTACTGGCCTTTCTCCTGCAGTAGCTATGCATATTAAGCTCAGTAGAGCACTTAAGCTACCTGCTGATAAAGCGGTGTCGTTAGCCTCTTTAATTACGGCTGATAAGTTAACTTTAGGTATTTCTATGAGCCGCTCTTACGGTAACGAAATAGACACACTTATTAATACCACACCCGATATAAATTTAATTATTAGACCTACCCGAGATAGCTTAGCAAGCCTTACTTATATGCTTAATTTAAAACGCATTGATTTGTTATTAGGTTACCCAAGCGAGCACTACTATTTAGCTAAATCTATGAATTTTGATAAAAACCTAACACAGCGACCCCTTCTAGAGTCACCTGAGTTAAGTTATGGCTATATAGGTTGCACTAAAAACCAGCAAGGTGCCAAACACATTGCTTTGTTAAATGAACAACTAAAAATAATTAAACAAACCCAAGCTTATACGCAAATATTAATGCGCTGGTTACCTCCGCATTTAAAAATAAAGCTTAAAACACGCATAGCAGAAACAAAAAACGCCACATAATGTGGCGTTTTTATCGAAGTGCTTACTTCAGATATTACTGACGAATACCTTCAATAGATAAACCAATATCAACGTGAGTTGATGCAGGGCCTAAATTGTAGTCAATGCCATAATCAGTTAACTTAAGGCTAGTTTCGCCTTCAAAGCCTACACGATGACCACCCCATGGATCTTTACCTTCGCCTACTTTATCTATTTCAAAGGTAATGGTTTTAGTAACGCCATGTAAAGTAAACTCACCCGTCACTTCACCTGAATCGTCGTCATCAAACTTTACGCTGGTACTTTTAAACGTTGCCGTTGGGTATTTACTAACATTTAAAAAATCTTTACCTCGTAAGTGCTTATCACGCTCTGCATGGTTAGAATCTAAACTCGTGGTATCAATGTTTACCGTGATCTGTGATGCGTTTGGTGTTTTTGCATCATAACTAAATGTACCGTCAAAGGTATTAAAGCGACCATGTAACCAACTATAGCCTAAATGCTTTATTTTAAAATTTACAAATGCGTGTGCGCCTTGTGTATCAATCACATAATCAGCAGCGTTTACAGCACTTGCCGATAGCAGCATAGCGCCTGATACCGCGGTACTTAATAGTAGTTTTTTCATTGTAATCATCCTTTTATTGGTAAATACCCGTTAACATTAATAGCTAATCTGAGCTCAGGTTAGCTATTAATTTTTAGCGTTAATTGGTTTAATCATTCGAATTAATGTTTTATCTTTATCTATAAAATGGTGTTTTAATGCACCTAGTGCATGCAGTACAGCAAAACCAATTAAAGTGCAGGCTGCGTAATAATGCACTTCCCCAGCAATATCGGCTTGTCCGTCAAATGTAAAGTTTATTGCTGGCACATTGAATAACGTAAACACTTCGATAGCTCGCCCATCTGCGGTAGAAATTAAATAGCCTGCTACAACAATAACCGCCAAAATAATGTACATAATAATATGGGCAGTGTGCGCTATTTGGTTCATTGTTTTGTTAGTACCCAGTGGCTTAGGTTGAGTCGAAAAAGAGCGCCATAAAATTCTAAACAAAAACACCGCAGCTAAAGTCAAACCTATGCTTTTATGCAAGTCTAATGAGCCTTTATACCAACTATCGTAGTAGGTAAGTTCTACCATGTACAAGCCAAGGCCAAATAAACCAAAGATAGTTAATGCCATTAGCCAATGTAAAATAATCGCAATAAGCCCGTAAGATGCAGGCGAGTTTTTAAACATGTCTCTATTCCTTTATGTTATTGCACCTACAATATCGCGCAAGAGCATAAATAGGAATAACATTTACAAACACTTTACGTGCATATACGCACAGAAGTATGTTTACGCAGCCAATTTTATTAACTAGTAGGTAATAAGTAGAGAATTATAAGACTTGCATGCGGAGCTTTTTAATAACTATTGTTAATTGTAATCGTTATTAAAAGAGGTTGTTTTTGAGTGCTTATTAATAACTATTGAGTCGATTTTTTGCTGAGGCTCACATAAATAAGGCTATCTGATGTCACTTGCAGGCAGGTAATTAACCCTTCTTTTACCAGCTCAAGTATAGCGATAAAGCTCACCACTACACCGCTTCGCCCTTCATTAACAGTAAAAAGTGCACTAAATGGTAAAGCCGATTGAGTATGTGATAACTGCTGCAATATTTGGCTCATGCGTTCACGGGTAGAAAGTACTTCGGCGCTAATTAAGTGATGTTCTAGTGTTTTAGCGCGCGCCATTATATCGCTCAGGGCAAAAAGTAAATCTTTAAGTTGCACTTCAGGAAGCTGCTCAGTGATATTTTCAGCCGCCGGCATAGCAGCATGGGCTACAAAAATATCACGACCCACCCGCGGAATTTCGTCTAAGTTTTCGGCGGCTTTTTTAAATTGCTCGTATTCTTGCAAACGTTTAATAAGCTCTGCACGAGGATCTTCCTCTTCTTCTAGCTCTTTGTGTACGGGCAACAGTAAACGAGACTTTATTTGCGCCAATAAGGCTGCCATCACTAAATACTCGCCCGCAAGTTCGAGTTGAAACTCAGTCATCATTTCAACATAACTCATGTATTGCTCTGTAATACTAAAAATAGACAATTCGAGAACATCAAGCTTGTGTTTTTTTATTAAATACAGCAATAAATCGAGCGGGCCTTCAAACGTTTCTAAAATAATTTCCAGCGCATCTGGCGGAATATATAAATCAGACGGTTTATCGACCATGGCTTTACCATGTAAAAAAGCCAGTGGCAGCTTTTGCTGCACTGGCTTTTCAATGGGGGGGCTTATTGGTTTGGTGTTTTCTTCGTTCACTATTTTTTACTCAAACGGACTAGTATCACCACAGCCAACACGCAAAATTTGCACTTCATCTTCAGATAAATCAACCACTGTGGTTGCTTGCTCTGCTAAATAACCACCATGGATAATTAAATCTACGTGTTTATCTAATCGCTCAATAATTTCATCTGGATCTGATTCAGTGTATTCTTCACCTGGTAAAATAAGTGAACACGACATGAGTGGCTCGCCAAGTTCCTCTAGCAATGCACACGCAATAGGATGCGCTATAACGCGTATACCTATGGTTTTTTTCTTGTCGTTTAATAAACGTTTTGGTACTTCTTTAGTGCCTTTAAAAATAAAAGTATAAGGCCCGGGAGTATTGTTTTTTATTAATCTAAAGGTTTGATTATCTACGCGTGCATACGTAGAAAGCTCAGATAAATCGCGGCACACTAAGGTAAAGTTATGGTGTTTTTCTATGCCACGAATACGCTCAATACGCTCTTTTGCTTGTTTATTACCAATATTACACCCTATGGCATACCCCGAATCTGTAGGGTAAACAACAACGCCGCCTTGCTTAATTATATCGGCAGCTTGTTGAATTAACCTTGATTGTGGATTCTCTGGATGAATATGAAATAGTTGACTCATGTTGCTGCTCCTTCTTGCTTTTCCCAAGCTTGCCAAACGCCGCGGCAATCCTTAGGTAAGTATAGATTTTTACCAAGCTCTAAGTAGCTTGTCGGAAAATGAAAATCAGACCCTTGTGAACACAACAAATCATACTCACGGCTCAACTCGCCTAAAAATTGACGATCACTTGGTGCTTGCTGAGGCTGAGCAACTTCCATTGCGTCTCCGCCAACAGATTTAAACTCAACCAATAATTTGCGTAGCCATTTATTAGACATTTGATAACTGCTAGGGTGAGCTAAAACCGCCACTCCACCAGCGGCATGAATCGCCTTAATAGCCGTTTTCATATCGCACCAACTACTTGGTACATAACCGGTTTTTCCGCGCCCTAAGTATTTTTTAAATACCCCGGGAAAGTTTTTTGCAACACCACGTGCTATTAAAGCGCGAGCAAAATGCGCGCGAGTAATTTGCGCATCTTTTGCAAGCTCTTTTGCTTGCTCGTAAATATCATCAAAGCCATTTTTAGCTAGGCGTGTACCTATTTCTAACGCGCGAGTTTCGCGTTTTTGCTGTTGCTCTAGCAATAAAGCCGTTAGGTCTGAATTTTCAGTATCAATATTTAACCCCACAATATGAATTTCAAAGCTTTCCCAGCGGGTTGATATTTCAACTCCAGTGATCAGCAATAATGGTAGGTTTTCGGTATCAATAATATGCTGAGCAGGCTTTATGGCCGCCACAGTATCGTGATCTGTAATAGCAAACACATCTATATTTTTATCAACAGCACGATGCAATAGCTCTGCAACGCTTAGCTGCCCATCGGAATGTGTTGTATGGCTATGTAAATCATATTTTATCAAAAGAAAACTACTTAAAATTAAGTGTGGAAAGTATCGGTAATTAGTATAACAAGTTTTTTAACTAAATTGTTTTTAAATAAACACTTGACATCAAAGCATATGATACGTTTTACTGTAGCCACTTAAAGACACTATAAGCATTAACAATAATGAACAATTCTACTTTAAACACTATTTGGTGGTGGCACTCGTAATTTCCGGGTGATGAATTGTCGTGTCTAACAAATATTCAAAACCCGCAACTGTGCGGGTTTTTTTATCACTAAATTTTATAATTATTATTTAAACGTATCTTTTTAACCAGTAACGACTGGAAAAAATAAAAAGCATTAGAGGCTAAAAAACATGAATAACAATCTTACTCTTACACATCGTTGGTGGCGCTTAATTTAGCGGGACGGTAATGATCTGTTTGTAATTTAGATATCGTTATTTAAACCCCGCATTGCACAGCATTGCGGGGTTTTATTTTTTTGAGGGAATGAGGTTTGATTTTTAGTCACATAACTACCACACCAGGTGAAGTAACCAGCATTACGCAAGTACGCGACTATATTAGTAGCCCGCTTGCACTATATAGCGCACTTGATAAGCCAAATTCGCTACTGCTTGAGTCGGCCGAAATTGAGTCTAAAGACAGTGTTAAAAGTTTAATTTTAGTTGATTGCGCACTGCGTATTGTATGCCAGGGTAAAACCGTAACGATTACAGCTCAATCAAATAATGGGCAACAGCTACTAAGCTATTTACAAGCCAATGTAAAAAGCTGCGAAGCCACTCTAAACGAGACAACATTAACGCTTGCGTACTTAAGCTCAAACAATGATATTGACGAAGCGAGTAAGTTGGTTGCCGATAATGCATTCAGTGCACTGCGCACCTGTATTAACAGTATTAAAAGCACCACCAACAATCCTTTTTCGGTTTTTTTAGGCGGTGTATTTGCCTACGATATGGTAGCCAATTTTGAACAGTTAAGTGATGTGCCAGACGGCGAAAACACCTGCCCCGATTACGTATTTTATTTAGCCGAAACACTAGTGGTAATTGATCATCAAAAACAAACCACAGAACTTATTGGTAATGTATTTAATGGCCCCGACGTACATGCAAACTGCTTTGAAGTAGGTAAAGAGTTAGAGCGCTTAAATACCTTATGCGATAACGCTGCACAATTTAGCGCCAAGATACAAAGCGGCGAATGCGATGTTGCTATTGATATAAGCGACGAGACTTACTGCGAACAAGTAATTAAGCTTAAAAAGAATATTGTAGATGGCGATATATTTCAGGTTGTGCCTTCGCGTACATTCTCGCTGCCTTGCCCCGACCCACTTCATGCTTACAGCAAACTTAAACAGCAAAATCCCAGCCCATATATGTTTTATATGCGCGACGAAGACTTTGCTTTATTTGGTGCATCACCCGAGTCAGCACTTAAATACACTGTGGCATCAAAACAGGTCGAAGTGTATCCAATTGCAGGTACTCGAGCGCGTGGCAAATTTGCGAATGGTCAAATAAATCTAGACTTAGATAGCCGCATCGAGCTTGAGCTGAGAAACGATCAAAAAGAGCGCGCTGAGCATTTAATGCTAGTTGATTTAGCCCGTAACGATGTTGCCCGTATTAGCGTAGCCGGTACTCGCTTTGCAAAAGAGCTATTAAAAGTAGACCGCTACTCTCAAGTAATGCATTTAGTGTCGCGCGTTGTCGGCACGCTAAAGCCAGAGCTTGATGCACTACACGCATACCAAGCATGTATGAACATGGGAACCTTAGTTGGTGCACCAAAAGTACGCGCTGCAGAACTTGTGCGCCAAACCGAAGGTAAACGCCGTGGTAGCTACGGTGGCGCTGTAGGTTATTTAACCGGTGATGGCGCTATGGATACCTGCATTGTTATTCGCTCAGCTTTTGTAAAAAATAATATTGCTTACGTGCAAGCCGGAGCCGGAGTGGTATTTGATTCAGATCCGCAGTCAGAAGCAAACGAAACCCGTGCTAAAGCACAAGCGGTTATTACCGCTATTAAATCTACTTTCGAGGCGGGTTAACATGAGCCAGCAACACCCAATTAAAATTTACTTTTTAGATAACTTTGACTCGTTTACCTATAACTTAGTTGACGAGCTAACTATGCTTGGCTGTGAACTGGTTGTTTACAGAAACAATATTAGCGCTGAGGTTATTTTTAATAAAATGCGCCAAGAACAAGGCCAAGTGCTATTAGTACTTTCCCCAGGCCCTTGCACACCAAGTAATGCAGGCTGCTTAATGGATTTAATAGCGCTTACCAAAGGTCACTTCCCTATGCTGGGTATTTGTTTAGGCCAGCAAGCTTTAACCCAAAGTTATGGCGGCGTAATTGGCCATGCTGGGGAAACCGTACACGGCAAATCGTCAATAATTGATTTAGGTGAACACCCAGTATTTAACGGTATGGGCAGCACTATGCCCGTAGCGCGTTATCACTCTTTAATGGCCACTAAAGTGCCTGATAATATTGCAGTAATTGCCCAATACCAAGATATTCCTATGGCTATTTATCATCATGATGACAATGTTTTAGGGTATCAGTTTCATCCTGAGTCTATTTTAACCCCAAACGGCGCGCAGCTATTACAGCAAAGCATTGCCTACTTAACCGCTAGCCAATAAAGGAGAACATAATGAGTATACAAACCAAGCAAAACATTAATGTTCTCAGTGCTAATATGCACAATGCGAGCATTCAAACTGCAATTGAGCAACTGATAAGCAACCAATCATTAAGCTACACGCAATCTAAAGCGCTGTTTGATGAAATAATGCAAGGTAACATGAGTGATATTGAGCTTAGCGCACTGCTTATAGCGTTAAAATCAAAAGGCGAAATCAGCGATGAAATAGCTGGCGCTGCGGCGTCTATGCGAGAAAATGCGCTTGCCTTTAATACTACCCGTAACCAACTTGCTGATTGCTGCGGCACCGGTGGCGATGGCTCTAATACAATTAATATTAGCACTACCGCTGCTATTGTTGCAGCCGCGGCAGGTATTAATATGGTAAAACACGGTAATCGCAGTGTCTCGAGTAACTCAGGCTCTGCCGATTTGCTCAAAGCATTGGGCATCAATATTGAAATGACGCCAGCACAAGCGGCAAATTGCTTAGAACAAACAGGCTTTACTTTTTTGTTTGCACCTCAGTACCACCCAGGCGTACGCCACGCAATGGGAGTACGTACTGCCCTTAAAACACGCACTATTTTTAATATTTTAGGGCCTTTGGTAAATCCAGCGGCGCCTGAAGTACAGTTACTCGGGGTATACAACCCCAATTTATGCCTACCTATGGCACAAACATTAAGAACCCTAGGCACCAAGCGCGCAATGATAGTACATGGCTCTGGCACCGACGAAATTGCTCTGCACGGCCCAACTACTGTGGTTGAGTTAAATAATGGCAACATTAGCGAGTATACGCTTAACCCAAGTGACTTTGACCTTGCAAACTATTCACTTGAACAACTAACCGGTGAAGGCCCACAATACAACGCTAATGTCTCTCTTGCTATTTTGCAAGGTAAGGGTGATGAAGCGCATAATGCCGCTATTATTGTTAATGTGGCCGCACTGTTATACCTAAGTGGTAAAGCGCAATCGCTAAAAGACGGCGCACAACAAGTACACACGTTATTAAGTTCAGGGCAAGCCATGAACACACTAAATGCAATTATTGAGGTAAGTAATGGCTAATGTATTAGACAAAATTGTTGCTGATAAAAAATTAGAACTAATTGAGCGCAAAGCCGCTCGCCCACTAGATAGCTTTAAGCACCTTGCGGTGCCAACAACTCGCAGCTTTTATAAAGCACTTGCAGCCCCTGGCATTCAGTTTATTTTAGAATGTAAAAAAGCATCGCCGTCTAAAGGGCTTATTAGAGAACCTTTTAATTTAACTGAAATAACCTCGGTTTATAAAAAGTATGCCAGCTGTATGAGCGTGCTAACCGACACCAAGTATTTTCAAGGCAGCTTTGATTACTTAGAGTTTGTACGTAGCCAAGTAGAGCAGCCTCTTATTTGCAAAGATTTTTTTATAGACGAGTATCAAGTATATATGGCGCGTATTTATGGCGGCGACGCTATATTATTAATGCTCTCAGTACTTGACGATGAAAGCTATAAAGCATTGCATAGCGTTGCTGACTCGTTAAATATGTCGGTGCTAACTGAGGTAAGTAACGAAGCAGAAGTACACCGTGCGCTTGCCCTTAATGCTAAAATAATTGGCATTAACAACCGAGACTTACGCGATTTAAGTACAGATTTAGCCACCACCGAAAAGCTACGTAAACTTATTCCGGCTAATAAAGTCGTTATTTCGGAGTCGGGTATTTACACCCACCAAGACGTAAAACGATTAGCGCCACTTTGCGATGGCTTTTTAATTGGCAGCTCACTTATGAGCGAACGCGATTTAGAACAAGCCTGCAAAAGAGTTATATTAGGCGATAACAAAGTATGTGGCTTAACGCGCAGCCAAGATGCGCTTGCAGCGTATGAAAGTGGCGCCGTATATGGCGGGTTAATTTTTCATCCTAAGTCGCCTCGTTATGTCGACTTAGACTGCGCCATAGAGCTTAGCCAAAGTGCACCGCTTAACTTTGTTGGGGTATTTGTAGATGCGCCTATAGAGCAAGTAGCCCAGTACGCAAGTGTGTTAAAATTGGCGGCTGTGCAATTACACGGTCAAGAAAGTGACGATTACATTACCACCTTGCGTACACAACTACCTAGCGACTGCGAAATTTGGAAAGCACAGGCAATAAAAGATGCATTGCCGACTCCAGTACATGGTGTTGATCGCATTTTGTACGACACCCACAGCAACACCCAAGCTGGCGGTACAGGTAAAACATTTGATTGGTCGGTGCTACGTGATGCCACCACCCCCTTTATGCTTGCTGGAGGCTTAAATCCTGAGAACATTAAAGAGGCACTTTTTCAAGGCGCCTTAGGGCTAGACCTTAATTCTGGAGTGGAACAGTCTCCGGGTAAAAAGTGCCCTAACAAGTTACAAAACGCATTTACAAGTATTAGAAATTATTGAGGTTAAAATGAAAAATCCAGCTTATTTTGGCGAGTTTGGCGGTATGTTTGTACCCGAGCTACTTGTCCCTGCGCTTAAGCAGTTAGAAAACGAATTTAACAAAGCACAAAAAGATCCACAGTTTCAGGCTGAGCTTTCAAAATTACTTAACGAGTATGCGGGTCGCCCTACACCACTTACTTTAACGCGTAATTTAATTAAAAACCCAAAGGTTAAACTGTATTTAAAGCGTGAAGATTTACTGCACGGTGGCGCGCACAAAACTAACCAAGTACTTGGCCAAGCGTTATTAACTAAACGTATGGGTAAAACAGAGGTTATTGCCGAAACAGGTGCAGGCCAACATGGTGTTGCTACAGCACTTGCTTGTGCTCTGCTGGGTTTAAAATGCCGTATTTACATGGGTGCAAAAGACGTTGAACGCCAGCAACCAAACGTATTTAGAATGGAGCTAATGGGCGCGACTGTGATTCCGGTAACAGCGGGTTCAGGCACATTAAAAGATGCTGTAAACGAAGCACTACGTGACTGGTCAGCAAATTATCAAGATGCGCACTACCTACTTGGTACTGCAGCGGGCCCACACCCATTCCCAACTATTGTGCGTGAATACCAAAAAATTATTGGTGAAGAAGCAAAACAACAAGTACTAAAAGCTGAAGGTCGCCTACCTGATGCCGTTATTGCCTGTGTTGGCGGCGGTTCTAATGCCATTGGTATGTTTAGTGATTTTATTAACGAGCCAAGTGTAAAGCTCATTGGTGTTGAGCCTGCTGGTAAAGGTTTAGATACACACGAGCACGGTGCCACCATTTGTAAAGGCACTAAAGGTATATTGCACGGTACTTACACCTATATTATGCAAAATGACGACGGCCAAATAGAAGAGTCGTATTCTGTATCTGCCGGCCTTGATTACCCAGCTGTTGGGCCGCAACATGCATTTTTACACGAAACAGGTCGTGCACAATATGTAGCCATTACCGACACCGAAGCACTAGACGCTTTTCAGTCGCTTGCCAAAAATGAAGGTATTATTCCGGCGCTCGAATCTAGCCACGCCCTCGCTTATGCACTTAAATATGCAGAAGCGCTAACTGATGAAAGCATTATAGTGGTTAATTTAAGTGGCCGAGGCGATAAAGACTTAGCCCACGTTCACAATGTATTGTCGCAAGGAGGTCAAATATGAGCCAAGTAAAAACAGATCGCTACGGTAAAATGTTTGCAGCCCTAAATGAGCAAAAACACGGGGCATTTGTACCCTTTGTAACTATTGGCGACCCCGGTAAAGAGCAAAGTATTGCTATTATTAAAAGTTTAATTGATGGCGGCGCCGACGCCCTAGAGTTAGGTATTCCGTTTTCAGATCCAATTGCTGATGGACCAGTCATTCAAAAAGCAAATATTCGCGCCCTTAATGTACACATTAACACCCAAGACTGCTTTGATATTATTAAACAAATACGCCAGTACAATGCAGATATTCCAATTGGTTTATTACTGTATTCAAACTTAGTTTTTAAGCGCGGTATAGACACCTTTTATAAAGATGCTAAAGCCGCCGGCGTAGACTCTATTTTAGTGGCCGATGTGCCACTGCATGAGTCAAAAACATTTAGAAAGGCAGCCATGGCAAACGGTGTAGACCCTATCTTTATTGCCACCCCTAATGCTGATGACGACACGCTTCGCGCATGCGCATCCTATGGCAGAGGTTACACTTATTTACTGTCGCGTGCGGGAGTTACCGGTACTGACGAAAAAGCGCAAATGCCAGCGGGCAACATTGTAACTAAATTAAAAGAATACCATAGCGCACCTGCGCTATTAGGTTTTGGTATTTCAACGCCTGATGATGTAAAAGCTGCATTAAATGCCGGTGCTGCGGGGGCTATTTCGGGCTCGGCAGTGGTTAAAATTATCGAAGCAAACCTTGATGACTTACCTACCATGACAGCGGAATTAAAAGCCTTTGTAACTAAAATGAAAGCTGCTACAGCGCTTTAATTAGTTCCAACGGAAATTAAAAAAGGGCATTTTAAAAATGCCCTTTTTCGTTTTTATAAAAAAGTGTTTAACAGAGAATGAAATTAAAGAAGGTCTTTTAACGTTTTAGAAGCTTTAAACACCGCTTTATTAGCCCCTTCAATTTCAATACTAGCACCGGTTTGTGGATTACGCCCAGTGCGTGCAGGGTAATAGCTTAATGCAAAAGTACCAAAACCGTTTATTTGTACTTGATCCCCTTCTGCAAGCGACTTAGTAATTACTTTTTGTAAACTGGTAAGTGCTGCTTGTGCGTCTTTTTTAGTTAACTCACTTTTTTGAGCCATAGCGGTAACTAGTTGTGCTTTATTCATTGAATGCTCCTAAATACACGCAAAATGAATTAGTTAAGCGTGGGAATTTAACCATAATATAAAATAAAGTCAGGGAGGCTAAGGCTTACAAGGACGCAAGTCAACCCTGCAGCGTTAATACAATTGATATTAGCTGTACATTTATTACAGACATAAAAAAGCCGCGAAATACGCGGCTTAATTAATATTAATCAGTTTTTAAAAACCAAATAATTTCAATCCAAAAAACTTAGTTGCAACTGTGTTTATAAATATAGTCGCTAAAATAATTGGAATAAACGTTGAAAGCGAAAAGTTAACATACTTTTCCATAAAGCTGCCTGCATAATTAGGCGAGCCTATGCTCAACTCTTTACTTAAATTTGCTTTTTTCCAGCGGTACATTACAAATAAACACACCATTAAACCGTTAAACGGTAAGATGGTGTCGTAAAATACATCGTAAACCACATCAAAAAAGCTCTTACTTTCACCGCCGTAACCAGTAAACGACGTTAAGCTATCTATCATACCAAACGACATAGTACATAAAATTGTAAGTACGCCCGTAGCTAAGGTTAAAATACCCAATGCTTTTTTACGGCTTATGCCTTTGCGATCGCTTAATGTTGCTGTAGGTACTTCTACAATAGACACGAGTGATGTAATTGCAGCAAAAAATACTAATAAAAAGAATAAAAACGCCACTGCCGATGCACCAAAGTAACCAATATCATGTTGCAGTGCTAACAGTATTTTAGGTAGGTATACAAATATCATCGATACTGATGAATCAGAAAGCGTGGCTGGATCTGTATTAGGATCAAAGCTAAAAATAGCCGGTAACACCATTAAACCTGCAACAAACGCAACCAATGAGTCGGTAATCGCGACCATTTTTGCACTGCCTACAATGTCGTCCTTTTTAGATATATAAGACGCATACGTCATTAAAATACCCATACCAAGCGATAATGAAAAAAATGCTTGCGCTAACGCACCATTTAACACACTGGCATTCATTTTAGAAAAATCAGGAATAATATAATACTTAACACCTGCCATCGCGTTATCTAGCGTTAATACATAACCCACTAACACAATTAACATGACAAATAATGCCGGCATTAAAAATTTAGCCGCTTTTTCTATTCCTTGCTTTACGCCACCTAACAAAATTAAGTTAACAACAAGTACCACAGCTGCCATATAAGCAAATACTGTGTAGCTATTAATAAACAACCCAAAGTGTCCAGGGTTTGCCAACGAATCTAAATTACCAAGTGCGGTTTGCATTAAATAGCCAAAAATCCATACGGTAATAACCATATAAAAAACCGCTATCATAAAAGGAGTAAATACAGCTAAAAAACCAGCCAACTTCCATTTTGTGTCATTGTTACCCAATATTTTGTATGAGCCTAGGGGATCTTTTTGCGCTTTACGGCCCATGGCCATTTCAGCCATCATTACGGGTAAACAAATAAATGCGACAAACAAGGCATAGACGAGCAAAAATGCGCCACCACCGTTTTTTGTTGCAGAAACAGGAAAGCCCACTAAATTACCAATGCCCACAGCAGAGCCCGCCGCTGCTAATATAAACCCTAGGCGGGAGCTAAAATGCTCTCTATTCTCACTCATGTATAAACCTTGTTATTATTTATCTTATCCATGGGACTCTACCAGTGTTACACAACGCTTTTCAAGCAATTACACAGTAAAAAAATATTCTCACTGTAAACAAAGCTGCAAACACTTTTAATTCACCATTTTTCAACGCTATGCTAGTATACACTTAAATAAATTTAACAAATTTTATGAGATTCTGTATGTTGTACATGATTTATTCAATCGATGTTGAAAACAGCTTAGCACTGCGTAAAGAGGCCCGACCAGCGCACCTTGCACGCTTAAGTGAACTTGATTCGCAAAACCGTTTACTGACTGCAGGCCCGCTTCCGGCTATCGATAATGAAGATCCAAGTGATGCAGGTTTTACCGGTTCACTGGTAATTGCTCAGTTTGACTCTTTAGAAGCCGCCCGAGAATGGGCAGCGGCCGACCCTTATGTTGCGGCTGGCGTATACGAAAACTCAATTGTTAAACCGTATAAAAAAGTATTCCCTGCTTAATAACACATGAACCTAACCCTGAATGATCTCAGTATAAAATTCAGGGTTTGTTCACTCGTTAATAACTAAACTGTTGCCGTAAAATTCTTATTAAGTATTTAATTGAATTTTGGTAACTCGGTTTACTAAACTGAGTAGTTCTGATCTAGGAGTCCCGTCATGCGCGTATTATTAATCCTCAACTTTTTCGCTTGTATTTGTTTTGCTAATACGCTGCAAGCTAATACAATAACTAAGGTTAATAGCGTTGAGATAAGCAAAAAGAAAGCGGTAGTACTTGCAAAAGAAACCACTGACGGTACGACATTAAAAATTACCGAAAAAATAAATTTTTATACTGTACGAATTTTAAAATCTGACGGCCACGTCGTAGATTTAAAAATAAATAAAAAAACTGGCGAAGTGAAAAAGGATTGATTGATGCGAATTTTAGTTATAGAAGATGATTTACACTTAGCAGATAACCTGCGTAATGCTCTAGAAAAAGAACGTTACAGCGTAGATTTATGCCACGATGGTGAAGCGGGTCTTTTTCATATCACTGAGTACCCTTTAGACATGGCTGTGGTTGACTTAGGTTTACCTAAAATAGACGGGATTGAGCTTATTAATAAAGCCCGTGCCCAAGGCATTACCATTCCTATTTTAATACTAACAGCGCGCGATCGTTGGCAAGACAAAGTAGAAGGCTTAGATGCCGGTGCTGATGACTACCTAACAAAACCATTTCATGTTGAGGAGCTAATTGCCCGTTGTAATGCACTAATTCGCCGCAGCGCAGGTAAAGCAAACCCAGAAATGACAGCAGGACCAATTAAAATTCATACTCGCTCGCAGCAAGTGTGGGTTGACGATAAAGAGTTAAGCTTAACTGCATACGAATACAAAGTACTAGAATACCTCATGGTTAATCCGCAAAAGGTAATTTCTAAATCAGAGCTTACTGAGCATATTTACGACCAAGACTTTGACCTTGATTCGAACGTAATTGAAGTATTTGTACTGCGTTTACGTAAAAAATTAGATCCTGAAGGCGTACTAAATCCTGTAGAAACACTACGAGGACGCGGCTACAGGCTTAAAAGCCAGTGGTAGCACCGCAAATATCGTTAAAAATAAGGCAAGGATTTATCCTTGTCTTTGTTTTGTTAGTCGCCCTGCCTATTTTGTTTTACTCTATAGGCACCGCTTATTATGCCTCTTTGGTTGATGCAACAGAAAAAAACCTCGAAGCCCATCTGTACTCCCTAATTTCTGAAGTCGACTTTACAGAGCGCGGCATTATTATGCCCAGCACTATTTTAACCCCCGAACTTAATAATTTAAATTCAGACACCTACGCAATGATATACCGCGATGATGTACCTATTTGGTATTCTGAGTCGGCGGTGAATGTTAATTTTACGCCAGAATATATTGAGCCCAAAGCCGGCGCCGCTGACTTTAGGCGTGTGGAGTATAATAACACCAGCTATTGGCAATTAAGCTTAACCGTTATTCTCAATAATATTGATCAGTCTGAGCAAGCACGCTTTATTTTACTCAAACGTAACGACGCGTTAGTAAAGCTTATGGATGGCTTTAAACAAACACTGGTTGACTGGATGTTTATAATGGGAATAGCAATTGCTGGGTTAATGGCAATTGGTTTTATTTGGAGTGCCCGGCCACTACAGCGCCTAGATAAAGAAATTAAAGCGATAGAGTCTGGCGATATACAAGAAATAAAAGGCTTGTACCCAGTAGAGTTACAAACAATAAAAGCTGATTTAAACTTATTACTTGAGTCGCAACAACGCCAAAAAGAGCGCTACAGAGCGTCATTAAGCGACTTAGCCCACGCACTTAAAACACCATTGGCAGTACTAAAGTCGAGTCCATTGGCAAATGATGCCGATGCACAAGAACAACTAGATCGCATCAATGTGATGATCGAGCATCAATTAAAGCGTGCTGCTACAGGTGCTTCCGACACTTGGAAAAAACAAACCGTTATTAAACCTGTTTTAGACTCTATTTTAAGTGCTATGGGTAAAGTATACCGCGATAAAGATATTATTTTTGACTGTAAAGTAGGTAAAAAAGATTACTTTTTAGGTGATAAAACCGACCTAATGGAATTACTTGGTAATTTAATTGATAACGCCTGTAAAGCATGTCGCTCGCAAGTAACCATTAAAGTAGCGCAAGGTAAAACCCTGTGTATTAGTATTAGCGACGACGGCCCAGGTGTACCACAAGACAAACGCGAATCTCTGCTTACCAGAGGCACACGCTTAGATACCTACGAAAGTGGCCATGGTGTGGGTATGGCAATCGTATCTGACTTAGTTAAGTCGTATCGTGGCTTACTCACCATTTCTAAGTCTGAGCAATTAGGCGGGGCCAAGTTTATGCTAGAGTTTAATTACCATGAAAAAAAGTAACTCTATAATTTATTTATTAAGCTTAACTTTATTATTTTTTAGCTCGGTAAGCTTTGCCCAGCAAACATGTAAATTACCTGCTCAAGCAACGCCAGAGGTTACTAAGCGTTACATTCAGTGCCTAGATGATCAGTTAAATACAGCTAAACAACTGCAAAACACTTGGATCCAAAAGCGCAAATTTGAGTTAAATAAATTAGAATTTGAAACTGGCAATACGCAAATTTTACAGCTGTTTATAAAAAGCATTGCCAGTAACGAAAATTATATTAAGCATAGTTGCCAATGGCGCTACTCATTAAAGTTGCCTAATGCTTTAACTGCTGCAATAACCTATAAAACCTGCGAGTTATCACTAGTAGAGCAATTTACTTTAGACTTAAAGCGGCCTCTTTAATATTCAAAATAAGTGCTGCGCTATTGATATCGACATAAGTAGCGATACTAATAAATAGTCCAGCGCCTTACAATGCAAACCACAAAGGTATAAAAGGTTACTATGAGCAAACCCACTACAAATGAACCCGTTATTATTATTGGCGGCGGCTTAGCTGGGTTGTATAGTGCATACCTGCTACAGCAACGCAATATTCCCCACCTATTATTAGAAGCAAACCACAGTTAGGCGGGCGAATTGAAGCAGCACATGACACTCACAATAGTGCTATTAGCTTTGATTTAGGCCCTACTTGGATTTTTGATCATCAACCTAAAATTCAACAACTTATCTCGTTATTATGCTTACCTGTATTTGCACAATATATACAAGGCGATGTGTTATATCAGGCAGCGCAAACGCTAAAGCCGCAACAAATAGCAGGTGCAGGCGAAATGCACCTACTAAGATTAACAGGCGGCATGTACAGCTTAATTAAAGCCTTGTATGAGCAGCTTAATCCGGCTTCAATCCTAACAGAGCATCACGTTGTTAAATTACATAAACAACAAAATACCTGGCATATAACCGCTAACCACAATGGCAAAGTTAAGCAATTTAGCGCAAAGCAACTAATTGCAGCGCTCCCCCCACGTATGATAACCCAACACTTAACTCCTGATCTTTGGGCTGACCAAACACTTATAAATCGCTTAACTGCAGTGCCTACATGGATGGCAGGCCAAGCTAAATTTATAGCAACTTTTGAACATGCTTTTTGGCGTGATAAAAACTTATCTGGGCAATGCTTTAGCCGTGTTGGGCCATTAGTAGAAGTTCACGATGCAAGCGCCAGTCATAATGGCCACCCCGCCCTATTTGGCTTTATTGGTGTACCTTATTCAACGCGCAGTACAGTAAGCACTGAGCAATTAAAACAAGCGTGTATAGAGCAACTTGCTTATTTTTATGGCGATGAAGTATACGCGGCAACGGGGTATTTTATTAAAGACTGGGCAGCTGACCCCTATGTAGCAAATGAAAATGATAAAACAGGGCCTTCACAACACCCAGAGTTTAACTACTCGGGGCTAAGCTCACAGTTAGCTAACTTAAATATTCATTTTGTTGGCAGTGAATTTGCGCAGCAAGAGGCAGGATATTTAGAAGGTACAATAAACGCAGCAGATACGGCTATTAATGCTTTAAAAGTTTAATAGCCGTAAAGTTATGCTTATAGCAAAGTAGTATACTACTTTGCTATAAATTAGTTTTCAGTAAGCTCTTCGCCTGTACCTAGTAATGTTGCCACCCAGCGGCCTTCGTCACTTGCCTCAAGCCCTATTTTAACTATCATAGTTAAAGGTACCGACAGCAACATACCTACAGAGCCTAATAACCAGCCCCAAAATATCAAAGACAAAAACACCACTAAGGTAGAAAGCCCAAGCCCTTTACCTAAAAATTTAGGCTCTACTATATTACCCATCACAGTATTAATAACTAAATATCCGGCTCCCACTAAACCAGCAACTAAAGGGCCTTGCGTTATAAGTGCTAATAATACCGCAGGTACAGCAGCAATAATTGAACCGATATTTGGAATGTAATTAAACATAAAGGCTAATACACCCCACAATACAAAATAATCGACATCTAAAAACCACAGTAAAGCAGCAGCTAATATACCCGTTCCTAAGCTTACTAAGGTTTTAATGGCTAAATAAGAGTTAATTGAGTCTAAAAAGCGATTAATTTGTTTCATTTTTTTATCAGGATCGTTAAGCGCCGAATGTATTTTATGATTAAGTGACGGCCCTTCAAATAGCATAAAAACCACGGTTAAAATAATTAAAAACATATTCGCCATTACCCCTCCTAAGCTGGCGAGCATATTGGTGGCAACATCAACCAGTTTACCTGGATCAAACATAGATAATATTTGGTCTTTATTAATTAAAATATTGTACTGCGACGCTATATCAACCAGCCAAACAAACTCTTCTTTTAATTTAACTTTAAACTGCGGAAGTTGCTGCGAAAAATCGTTAACTGACTGCCCTACCAAGCCGCCAAGGCTGACTCCTAGCCCTACAATAATAAGCACCACAAAAATAACAGCAATGCCTTTAGGAATACGATAGCGAGCAAAAAATTTAATTAGCGGGCTGCAAATAATTGCAATAAATGCCGCTAAAATAAAGGGAATAATAATAGCGCTGGCCGACTTGATCCCTGCGAGCACAATAACTAGTGCAGCAAAAATAATTAAGCTTTTATTTACCCCTGTTAAACTTGCCAATATTATGATCCTTATTATTTTTTATTAGGCTTTAGTGTAAGGCAAAAGCTAATAAAATGAAATATTTACTAAGTGATCATAAAACTGCATTACACGTATAAATTTGCAAAACCAAGCACTAGCGAGTATAAATTTTAAACACTTGCTAGCAATTAAAAAATAAGGCTGTGTTATGCATATTTTTATTACTGGAGCTACTGGCTTAATTGGCCAACACCTTTGTCCTTTTTTAACCCATCATCATAGTGTTACTGTGCTAAGCCGTAACCCCACAAAAGCAAACGTACTTTTAGGGCATAAAATAAATGCAGTTACCAACATAGAAGCGGTTGATTTTAATAATGTTGATGTAGTAATTAACCTCGCAGGTGAGCCCATTGTAAATAAACGCTGGAGTGATAAGCAAAAATCGATTATTCGCGATAGCCGCATTGAGCTAACAAAACAAATATCTGCAGCAATCGCTGCATCCAATACCCCACCGCATACGTTTATATCAGGCAGCGCTGTTGGTTTTTATGGTCGCCAAGGCATTACCCCAATTGATGAAGAAAATAATAAACCCCACGATGAGTTTAGCCACCAGCTTTGTAAAGACTGGGAAAACGCAGCATTAGCAGCTCAATCAACTAGTACACGCGTGTGTTTACTGCGCACAGGTATAGTATTAGCAAAAAAAGGCGGTGCTTTGAGCAAAATGCTACCGGCGTTTAAGCTCTGTTTAGGCGGCCCTATTGCCAATGGCGAGCAAGGTATGTCGTGGATCCATATTGACGATATGACGCAGTTAATATTATTTATTATAAAACATAAAAATATGACTGGGCCTATTAATGCAACGGCACCAAACCCTGTAAGTAGTAAAGTATTTAGCAAAAGTTTAGGTAAAGCGTTATCTCGTCCTGCTCTAATTCCTATGCCAGCGCTTGTGTTAAAGCTGTTAATGGGCGAAATGGCTGATCTGCTCATTACCGGACAATATGTTTTACCCCAAAAAGCATTAGAGCATAACTACCGATTTCACTTTTCTGACATAGATTCGGCATTAGAGAGTTTAGTATAAGCACAGTCATTCAGCATTTATAAATACTTATTTAGTTATAAATACAATGCTTTACAACGATTTTTAAAATTTTATAACAGTATATAATACACGGACGCAGCGAATTGCTCTGCCACTTTATATTTAAGAGTACTTACAACATGCTGCACTTACCAACTATAACTAGCCTATCTTTTATTTTCAACTTACTGATAGGTATACTGTTTATTTCTTTTTACCTGCACAAAAAAACAACTAGCTTTTTGTTATTTGGTGGTGCTTGTATCTCGTTTGCCACTGCTATTTTACTTGTGAGCTTTAAAGAACAGCTAAACCTCCCATGGCTAACTCACTACCTTGCAAACCTATTTATTATACTGAGCCCACTATTACTTGTAATCGGCTTAAATAAGTTTAACAACAAAGCTGTAATAAACTTAACGCCTTTGGCTTACCTTTATGGCTTGTGCGCTTTATTACTCGTGTTTGTATACAATCATGTTTTAAGCCAAATATTAACAAGCTTTATGGTTGCCATTTTATTTTTATACGGCGCTTTTATTTTATTAAAAACACACTGCGTTGCTAAATTACAGCAACGATTACTTATAATAGGCTTAGTAACACATAGCTTAGTGATGTTAGGACAAGTTATTTTATTGTTGCTCCCCTTTATAACCTCAAATAATGATGACTTTAAGCCCCAGTTACACATCCTATTAATAGCGCACCTTTTTATTACCACACTCTGTGCTTTAATTTTGCCTTTTATTATTTTTGCAAATTCAGAATCTAAGCTGATTAACTTGGCAAACAATGATTCGTTAACGCAATTATTAAATCGCCGCGGATTTTTCTCTACCTGTAAAAACATTAAAGCCAATACAGCCGATAAAAATCATACCCTTGCTTTAATTATGTTAGATATAGATTTTTTTAAGCGTGTAAACGATAAATATGGCCATGATGTAGGCGACCAAGCATTAAAATGGATAGCGCAACATATCAGCCAATTATTTATGAATATTGGCATAACAGCGCGAATTGGGGGAGAAGAGTTTGCAGTATTGCTTAATGGTTATACGCTTGAGCAAGCAAATACCTTGGCAGAGCAATTAAGCTTTAATATTCGTCAGCAACCATTTTATTGTAATGATCAATCCATTCCTCTGTCTGTTAGTGCCGGTGTTAGTAGTACCACTATTAACCAGCTAAATTTAAAAGAGCTATTATTACACGCCGACAAACACCTATACCTTGCAAAAGAAACAGGCCGCGACAAAGTAGTTAGCCAATACGATCACACCCTCTTCTCGCAAGCCAACACGTCCGCAATATAATACTTAACCAGAGTTAAGGTTACTAAATAACCTCAACTGCGGATAATAAACCTATCTCAAGCAGCTATTTTCAGCGCTAACTGCTTTGAATTCACTGAAAATCTCTGGCTAGAGAAAATAAAGCTAAATATAACTATGATTCAATACGTTAGTAAATCTCTTAACCAGAGTTAAGGTTACTAAATAAAAAAGCGGCAAAAGCCGCTTTAAATAATTTTTTATAAAATTATATTTATTTAGTTATCCAAGGTGTTACTTTTATAACATCTGCTATATCAGCTAATTCTTTGGTATCGTCTTGCCAATTGTCTGCAACAGCGAAATAGCACACTGATTTTTTACACTCAATGCTTTCATCATCAAAATGCATTGGCTTTTTAAAGGTAACAACTACGCCTTTTTGTTCTGGTAATAAAAACCACATTAATTTGCTAACAAAAAATCCCGATAAATCAGCCAACAGTTCGTCAAGTTCAGTGTGTATAATAAATAACGACTGTTTAGTAAAGCTTAAACCTTCAAGTTCATTCGCTTCTATTTGTAATTTTAACTGACAGTCATGTACCGGATTTTGCGGTTGCACCACAATAACCGCTTTATCTGTATCAAGTTGCTTATCAAAAGGCAGTAATAATTGCGCTTGTTCGGTGTAATTGAGCGGGTATTCGTTATTTTCGGTTAAAATTGTGCCACTTTTAATTGCACAGGCTTCGTTAGTGCCAATATCGCTAATATAAAAATTAACTCGCGCATATTGAAAATCACCTTTATTAACCACTTTTAAGCGATCGTAAAAGCCATCGTACGACATTACAAACTCTCTAGCAGAGGCATTTAATGCGGTAACACTCAGTAGTGTTAACGACAATACTGTAACTATATTTAATACACTTTTATTCATCAAAGTAGGCTCTATTTTGGTTAATCATAGTGTTTAGCTCTTCTATATACGCTTCACCACGTTCTGAATACGACATTAAACCCTGCGTTAATAATGTTGCTGCTATGGGTTGTTGTTCTAAACGTAAGTTTTCGCGAATAGATCGCAGCTCTTTATAAGCATTATGGGTGTTTATATTTTTAAAGTAAGAACTAACCGCAGCACGCACTGACTTAAACGCAGCCACTTCATGTGCAGCACCGGTATCGCGTCTACCAGGGACCATACCGCAGCCTTTTGAATAACACCACTGGCCAAAAAAGTTCAGGCCAATACGTGCAAATCGCGATGTTCCCCACGCAGACTCATTAGCAGCTTGCATTAGGGCTAGTTCTTTAGGGATCACGTCTACACGGCGAAGTGCTTGTTTAAGCGTAAAGCTATCTATTGTTGTGGGTAGGTCGTACGACTTTAATATTTTAACAATATCATTGCTTTGTTTTTCATCTAACGGTAAGTCGTTTTCAAGCATCATTCGAGCAATTTCTAAATTAGCGCGTTGTTGTAAAATCTTTTTATTTTCGGCTTCTACATGCGGTTTAATAAAGTTAAAAAATGCCCGCTTTTTATCTTTTACATCCGCAAACTCAGAAAACTTTGGTAGCGTTACACTGTGCAGCGGTTTTTCTTTTTTCTTTTGCTTTTTAGATTGCTCTGAACTTGTTTGCTCATCTGAACCACTCTCGTCACTTTGTAAAAAAGGAAACGCCAGTGCCCAAATAAAAAGTGCGGCTAATATAAACTTTATAATGTTTTTTAACATGTACTCTCTCAATAAAACTTTAAATTATGTATGGGTAATGCACATACATACGAAGCGTTATTATACCTAAGCCACTTTATAAAGGCGAACTTTCACTAACTGCGCAAATACCGTACAACGTGTGCACTCGCAATTTATAGTTCATGGGTATATTCTAACGTTATTAACTAATTACGAGTCAGTAGTATGGACAAACAGTGGCAAAGCCGAATTATAGAACAATATAAACACCGCCCTAATGATAATCGCTCACCGTGGCAGGTTGATCGCTCACGTATTATTCATGCTGCTGCGTTTAGGCGTCTGCAAGCTAAAACCCAAATTATGGGTATTGGCTTAAACGACTTTTACCGTACTCGCCTTACTCACTCATTAGAAGTGTCGCAAATTGGCACCGGCATACTGCGCCATTTAAAAGTACAACACAGCGAATTTAGCCATTTTCCGTCAACCGGATTACTAGAAACCCTATGCTTAGCACACGACATTGGCCACCCGCCGTTTGGTCATGGCGGCGAAATTGCACTTAATTATATGATGCGCGATCACGGTGGTTTTGAAGGCAACGCGCAAACGCTGCGTATTGTTGCCAAGCTTGAACCATACAGCGACGGCCATGGTATGAACCTTACCCGCCGCACCTTATTGGGCTTTATAAAATACCCTGCATTTATAAATAAGCTTTGGCACACTATCCCTAAAGTAAACCCTGAGCGTGCATTTATTAAAGCAGACGATTGGCGACCAGCTAAAGGCTTATATAACGACGATGCGGCTATATTCAATTGGATAGTAGAGCCCTTGAGTCAAAACGATAAAAGCTTGTTAAGTAACCACATGGTAATAGATAAGTACCGCGCTAAAACCAGCTATAAGTCGCTCGATAGCGCCATAATGGAGCACGCCGACGATATAGCCTATGCGGTACACGACCTAGAAGATGCCATAGCCACCAAAGTACTTACTCTTGATGATTGGCAAACCCATGCTTTACCACAACTGCAGGCGCTTAACTTTAGCTGGTTAAACGATATGCTTGAATCACTCACTTTACGACTGTTTTCAAAGCATGATTTTGAGCGCAAAGATGCCATAGGCGAACTGGTTAATACCTTTATCATTCATATTCATTTAGATGTGCAAAACGAAGCGTTCGAATGCCCTATTTTAAAATACACAGCCAAGCTAGAAACTCAGTACGAGAGTGTACTGCAAATACTTAAACACTTTGTGTTTCAGCGCTTAATTCGCAACCCTAAAATGCAACAAATTGAGTTTAAAGGGCAAAACCTACTGATTGAATTATTTACCGCTTTTGCCAGCGATCCGCTGCGGTTATTACCCGAAACCACGCAAGCCCAGTACATAGAGGCGCAAAAACAAAACCAAGGTATGCGTATTATTTGCGATTACCTCAGTGGTATGAGTGATGAATACGCCTATAAAACCTATCAACGGCTGTTTTCACCCGTTCAATAATGAGTGGCTTATAAACGATTAATAAAAAACCGAGTAAGTTTATTTACTCGGTTTTTTTGTGGTTACTTCACTTTTAAAAGGTCGTAATTAAAGTGACTTAACTCCCATGTTATAAAGCGTAAAGCCATACATATCGGCGTACAAATCAATAATTTTACTCGTTGGTGTGCCTGCACCATGTCCGGCGTTTGTTTCAATACGAATAAGAGTAGGGTTTGCACCGGCTTGTTTAGCTTGTAACTGCGCAGCAAATTTAAATGAGTGCGAAGGCACTACTCTATCGTCATGATCCCCTGTTGTTATCATAGTTGCAGGGTATTCTATGCCCGCTTTTACATTATGCAGCGGTGAATAGTTTTTTATATAAGTAAACATTTCTTTGCTTTGCTCACTGGTTCCATAATCGTACGCCCAGCCTGCGCCTGCAGTAAATGTATGGTAACGCAGCATATCGAGTACGCCTACAGCCGGCAGCGCCACTTGAAACAAGTCAGGTCGCTGGGTCATAACTGCGCCTACCAATAAGCCACCATTTGAGCCACCACGCAGAGCTAAACGCTGTTTAGATGTGTACTTTTTGCTTTGTAAATACTCAGCTGCGGCAATAAAGTCATCAAATACATTTTGTTTTTGTAATTTAGTGCCTGCATTGTGCCACTCTTTCCCATACTCACCACCACCGCGAATATTGGCCACCGTATACACGCCGCCTTGTTCAAGCCACGCGGCAGTAGTTGGGCTAAAGCTTGGCGTTAAGCTAATATTAAACCCGCCATAACCGTATAAAATAGTTGGGTTTGAACCATCTAACTTTATACCGTTTTTGTAGGTAATTATCATAGGTACTTTAGTGCCGTCTTTTGAGTTATAAAACACTTGCTCAGAGGTGTAATCGTCACTATTAAAATCAACGCCAGATTTACGATAAACACCCGACTCCCCTGTAGTTACATCAAACGTATAGGTCGTTCCTGGGGTTTTGTAATTGGTAAAAGAGTAATACAGCGTTGTTTGCTCTTTTTTGCCACTAAAGCCACCCGCTGTGCCCACACCCGGCAAGGTAATATCGCGAATTAGCTCTCCCTTTTTGTTGTACTGTTTCACTTTTGAAATAGCATCAACCATGTAATTTGCAAAAAAGGTATCGCCGCCTTTAGTCAGTTTTAATACATTTTTGGTTTCGGGAATAAAGTCTTGCCAGTTTTGCGGGCCAGGATCAGCTGCATCTACCGTCACTACTTTTTGATTTGGGGCATTTAAGTTAGTCACTAAAAACAGCTTACTACCTTCGTTATCAATAACCGATGTATCTGAGTCTGTGTTTCCTACAATAGTCACAAACTCGCTGTCTTTTTGAGTTAAGTCTTTAATAAATAGCTTATTACCCGAAGTAGAAGTACTAGCCGAAATAAGTAAATAACGGCCATCATGCGTTACATCTGCTCCTACATAACGATGTTTTTGCTCATCGGTTGCGCCAAATACCAGCTTATCGGTTGCTTGATCTGATCCTAAAGTGTGATAGTACACTTTATGTTGATCGGTTTTAGCCGACAACTCACTGCCTTCAGGTTTATCGTAGCTAGAATAATAAAAACCCTCGTTGCCTAACCAGTCTATGCCACTAAATTTCACATCAACTAAAGCCTGCTCCACTTGCTCTTTAGTTTGCGTGTCTATAATAATAATTTTGCGCCAATCACTGCCGCCTTCCGATATTTGATACGCGAGTAATGAGCCATCTTTTGAAAACGACAACCCCGACATAGACGTAGTGCCATCGTCGCTAAACGTGTTTGGATCTAAAAACACCTCAACGTCACCGCCCTCTTTACTGCGGTATAAAACATACTGGTTTTGCAGGCCATCGTTTTTATAAAAATAGGTGTAATCGCCCTCGGTAAAGGGAGCGCCTATTTTTTCGTAATTCATTAACTTTTCAAGACGCTGCTTTAACTTATCGCGATAAGGAATTTGCTCTAAATACGAAAAGGTTACCTTGTTTTGTGCTTTAACCCAATTGGCAGTCTCTGCGCTCATATCATCTTCTAACCAGCGATATGGGTCGGCCAGTGTTTCGCCAAAGTAGTTATCTACTACATTACCCTTTTTAGTTACAGGGTAGTTTACTGAATTTGCTTGGCTCATAGGTGCTTTAGCTTCTTTATTAGTTGCGGTATTAGCTGGCTCTGAACAGCCACTAAGTGCTACAAGAACAGCACATGCTAGGGTTTGTTTAAACATTTATCGTTCCATTATTATTGATTTTTAATAGTAGGCCTAAGTTATTAACTTTAAGCAAGTTTGTCTACCTAGATACGTTCAATACCACTTGTCGCTGTAAACAAGTGTAAACTTAGGCTTTAATAAGATTACACAGCATTAATAAATAAGAGCAGTACATGCCCAGCCCTAAATTTAATAGCTTTAAAGCATTTTACCCCTACTACTTAACAGAGCATCGCAATATTACGTGCCGACGCTTGCACTTTATTGGCAGCACTTTAGTACTTTTTGTTATTGGCGTAGCGGTGCTTAAATCGCAATACCCTTTATTGTGGTTGTTACCTGTAATTGGCTATGGTTTTGCCTGGGTTGGGCATTTCTTTTTTGAAAAAAACAGACCCGCTACCTTCAAGCACCCTTTTTACAGTTTGTGGGGCGACTGGGTTATGTTTAAAGATATGCTCATTGGAAAAATAAAGTGGTGAGTTATATCTAGTAAACAATGTAGTGAGTTATAGCTAATAAAATAAATTTCTATCATTAATCCCTCACTTTCAAGTAAACATTATGTTTATTGAATGTTATTCAATTGACTGCCTTTGCTGCTTGGGTATATGTTAAAAGCTGTAATTTTAATTAGCTCAATTGTTACTGCAAATTTAACTGAACTAATTTACTGCGTTTTTGAATGAGGGAATCAACATGAATAATAAATTATTATTAAAACTGCAAAAATCAACGCCACTCACTGTGTGCGCGCTAAGCGTATCGGCGGCATTACTGGGCTCTATGTACGCATCTGCTGCTGAGCAAGACACCCAAGCCGAGGCAAATATTGAACAAATTAGTGTTATTGGCTCGCGCCGACTAGGCCGAACTGTAGAGGACAGCCCAGTTCCAATTGATATTATTGGTGCCGATTCGCTTAAAAACTCAGGCCAAACCGAAACCAACGCCCTGCTTAGTAGCTTACTGCCTAGCTTTAACTTTCCGCAAGCATCACTTACCGATGGTAGTGACCATGTACGCCCAGCTCAACTGCGTGGTTTAGCACCCGATCATACCTTAGTCCTTGTTAATGGTAAGCGCCGTCATAGTAATGCGCTACTTAATTTAAATGGCTCAACGGGTCGAGGCTCATCATCGGTTGATTTAAATGCTATTCCGGCCAATGCTATTGCCCGAATTGAGGTACTGCGTGATGGCGCTGCTGCACAATATGGATCCGACGCAATAGCCGGTGTTATTAATATTGTACTTAAAAGTGCCAGTAGTGGCGGTTCTGTATCGGCTATATATGGCGCAAACATGACCGAAATGGATGGCGTGCCTGAACTTAAATCGGTATCAGAAGATGCCAATGGTAATTTAGCCTTTAACGAAGGGAGCGACCGTTCATTAACCGATGGTCAAACGTTAACACTGCAAGGCAATATGGGATTTGAGCTAGGCGATAATGGTTTTTTAAATATATCTACCGAATATCGCGATCGTCATTCAACCAATCGCTCTGACTACGACCAACGTGAAAACTACGCTCGTTTAGATGATGGCTCCGTAAATGGCGCACTCGATCCACGCGAGTTAACCTGGGATCGCTACAATCATAATTTTGGTAATGGTAATGTAGAAGACTTTTCTGTTTTTTATAACGCAGGATATGAGCTAACAAATAACGCTGAACTGTATTCTTTTGGCTCTTATAGTAAACGTGAAGGCGAAGGTGGAGGTTTTTACCGCCGCGCGCAAGATGATCGTAACGTCACCGAAATTTACCCCGACGGCTTTTTACCGGTTATCACCTCTGATATAAATGACTTTTCTCTCGCATTGGGCGTTAAAGGCTTTGTGAGTGAGTGGAATTACGATGTATCTGCCGTATACGGGCTAGATGACTTTGAATTTGGTGTAATAGATAGCGTAAATACCTCGTATGGGCCAAGCAGCCAAACACGTTTTGATGCCGGTACACTTACCTACGACCAACTTACGCTTAATGTTGATTTTAGCCGCGAGGTTGATGTCGACTTTTTAGCCAGCGGCTTAAACATTGCTGTAGGTGCTGAGTACCGCCGCGAAGGCTACGAAATTCAAGCAGGCGAAGAAGCCTCTTATGCCCAAGGCACATTTGGCCCTGGTGGTGCAGTAACCGATCCAGTGAACGGCCCATTTGGTTCAGCAGGCTCGCAAGTGTTCCCTGGTTTTACCCCTGAATCGGCAAGCGATAACAGCCGCCATAATGTAAGCTTATACGTAGATTTAGAAGCCTACATTACCGACAACTGGAACTTAACCGTTGCAGCGCGTTACGAAGATTACTCTGACTTTGGTGATACCTTAAACGGTAAAATTGCCACACGTTATACACTAACCGAAGATTTAGCGCTGCGCGCCTCAGTATCAACCGGTTTTAGAGCGCCTTCGCTACAGCAACAACATTTTACTTCAGTTGCTACTGTATTTGTTGATGGTGAACCCACACAAACCGGTACTTTTGCACCCAGCAGTAACGTTGCAAAAGCACTCGGATCACCTGGCCTAGATGCCGAAGAAGCCACCAACTATGGAATAGGCTTTACTTGGTCAACCGACTTTAATTTCAGCTTATCGGTAGATTACTATCAAATACTTATTGATGACCGTATTGTACTGTCGAATAACTTATCTGGCGCTGCTATTGCCGATTTACTCGAAGGTACAGGGGCTAATCAAGGACGATTTTTCTTAAACGCTATTGATAGTAAAACTCGCGGTGTTGATGTGGTTGCATCATATAACCTAATTACAGATAACTACGGCGATGTAGCATTTAATTTAGGCTTTAACTATGGCAAAAACCAAGTAACAGACATTATTGCCCCACCTGCAGAGCTGCAAGGCGCTGGGTTTGATCAAGACAACTTATTTTCTGGTAACGAACTACGTCGCTTTGAAGTAAGTACCCCGCGTAATAAATATAACTTAAGCGCGGTTTGGACTATGGATGATTGGCGCGCCACCTTACGAAATACTCGCTACGGCGAAACCCAAGATCCATCGGATATTGCACAGCGTAACGAAGTTTTAAAACCTAAATGGATCACCGATTTAGATGTAGCCTACGCAGTAACTGACAATGTATCGGTAAGCTTAGGTGCTAATAATATTTTTGATGTATACCCAGATCCAACCCGCGACCTAGTTGATGACGTAACTACATTCTCACGTTTATTTTCGTACTCAAGCTTTTCGCCATTTGGTTTTAATGGCCGCTACGTTTACGGCAAAATAGAAATGAGATTTTAATCCGCTAAGGTTTAAAGCTATTTAACCTAAGCGCTAATTAAATAGCAAAAATACAAAAGCCACCTAATTAAAGTTAATTAGGTGGCTTTTTAGTGGGTTAAATTAAAAACTAAATTTTAGTTAACCAACCGTGTGTATCTGCAGTTTTACCCCATTGAATATCGTTCAATGCTTGGCGCAGGCGCGCCGTAGTTGGGCCAGCTTCGCCGTTACCAACTTGGTATTCTTTATCATTATGAATAAACGTGCCCACTGGTGTTAATACTGCCGCAGTACCCGAAAGTGCTGCTTCAGTGCCCGGTTTAGCTGCGCGCTCTAAAAGCTCAGTAACACTAAAGTTACGCTCGCTTACCGTCATACCTAAGTCTTTAGCTATGGTTAAAATACTATTACGGGTAACACCATGTAAAAATGTGCTATCGAGCGCTTTAGTAATAATTTCGTTGCCATCAATTAAAATAAAGTTAGCTGCACCGGTTTCTTGTACGTCGCCACCTGGACAAAATAAAATTTGATCAGCCTGATGCTTAGTACGTGCTGCTGAAATTGGTCCTAGTGCACTGGCGTAGTTGCCACCACTTTTTATCATGCCCATGTGCGGCGCACAGCGCATACCATCTTCTTCAAGTAATACGCGCAGTGCCGTTGCACCGCCACTAAAGTAATCACCTACTGGCGATAACAAGGTATATAGCAATGAGCTCATTGAAGGCGCAGCGGCTTTACCAATTGCGGCTTCAGTACCAATATGCGTTGGGCGAATATACATAGAGCCCGGTGGTAAAGGCGTTTCATCTGCATATTGGCGCACAATATCAATAATCATGGTTTTTAGCATCTCGCCATCAACACTTGGTAAACTAAGCAATTCAGAACTCTGCTGCATGCGCGCAATGTTTGCATCCATTCTAAAAATATAGACTGAGCCATCTTCATGGCGAAAGGCTTTTAAGCCTTCAAAACATGTGCTTGAATAATGTAAAACGTGAGCGCCAGGATGCAGTTCAAGCTTATCAGAAGGGACAATTGAGCTTTCGCTCCATTTATTATCAGAAAAACGAGCTTGAATCATCTGCGGCATAAACACAGTACCAAATGCGGCCATTTTAATCTCTCTTGTGTGGTCTATTTTTCTCCATTGTATGACAACCAACTACTACTTAACCATAGCAAAACAGCCTGTTTTTAAATTAATTAGAAGAGTTTTTTGCATGTAGTGGTGGTTATTTAATCAAAAAAGCCATTTACAACACTTTAATGCAATAATCAGCTAACGCCTTTACGCTAACCGATTATTTAATGCAGGCATTACCGTTACAGCTACTTTATTAATCATTATTTAAAAGAATACCGAAATATACGCTTTAACACCGAGGCATATTGACTAAAAAACCCTCCCGTATTGTAGGCAATGCCTTGTTTTTGCAATACTGCTTGTACTTGCGGTGCCACTTCTTGATAACGCGACGAAGGCATATCTGGAAATAAGTGATGCTCAATTTGAAAACTCAAATGCCCGGTTAATACATGAAACCAACGCGGCCCTTTAATATTTGACGAGCCCAATACTTGGCGGTAATACCACTGCCCTTGGCTTTCGTTTACACAGTCTTGTTCTTTAAAGGTTTCGGTTTGCTCAGTAAAGTGACCACAAAATATAATGGTCGACGTCCATAAGTTACGAATTAAATTTGCTACTAAGTTACCCGCTAATACCCACAAAAATAATGGCCCAGCAAGTAACGGAAATATCACATAATCTTTAATTAATTGGCGCGCGCCTTTACTAAAAAAGCGCTGTTTTAAGGTGCTATGCAATACGGCACCATCGCGGTGTGGCTTCTTTTTACCTATAAACACGCGCTCGCCTGCCAGTTCGTGATACGACACTCCCCATTGAAACAACACACTTAAATTTAAATAGGTTATAAATTGCCACGTGTTTTTTAAACGCCATTTAAAATCGTCACTTAACCTTAATAAGCCATAACCAAAATCGCGGTCTTTACCTATAATATTGGTGTATGTGTGGTGCTCAAAGTTATGCACTCGGTGCCAACTTTGTCCATCGCAGGCTATGTCCCATTCATAGTTTTGTGAATTAAGTTGCTTGTCGTTCATCCAATCGTACTGGCCATGCATTACATTGTGGCCAATTTCCATATTATCTAAAATTTTAGCAAGGGCGAGTAACAGCACACCGACAACCCAAAGTAATGGCACAATAAAACCAAGCATAAGTAAAATACGCCCGCTCCATTCGCATACTCGCTGTTTACGTACAACAGCGCGAATATAATCAGCATCTTGCTGGCCTACTTTGCCAAGGGTGTCCATTTTTATGGCATTTAATTCTTTTTCTAATTGCTCAAAGTTAATGGTTTTCATAATTGTAGCTCCAAATCACTTACCGCTTGGCTTACGCAAAGTTGAATTAACTGCTCGCCGCTATCACTTAATTCACCGGTTTTTAAATTGCGTACCACGCCTGACTTTTTAATACATTGGCACTGATGGCAAATACCAATGCCGCAACCGCGTTTAACGGGTAGCTTTTTTTCTTCAAACTGAGTCAGCAAAACATCGTTGCCCAACACCACATGCGCGCCACTGTTAATTTTCACATTAAATTGGCTATCGCCTTTTAAGCTCGGCAACGCTAAACCAAATGCTTCTTGGTAGTAATTTAAATCATGCTTTTTAGCAAAATCACTTACCGTTTGCATAAAGGCTGTAGGGCCACAGCAATAAATATCGGGGTTTTCCCATGGTTTAATATTGCAGGTTATATCGCTTGATTGCTCGCGCGTTAATAATAAAAACGAAAAATGCTCAAACTGCGCCGCCAGTTCACCCAACTCATCAACACATTGATGCTCAGTTACTTTTGCGTAATACACTAACAACACCTTTTGCGTGGTTTGGCTTAGGTAATCATCAAGCATAGCCAGCATGGGGGTAATGCCCGACCCACCAGCAATAAAAGTGGCCGGTGTATGTGTGTTTTTAAATACAAAGTCGCCATTTGGCGCAGAAATACTGCACCACAAACCCGCTTTTAAGGTGTTATTTAGTAAACTTGTAAAACGCCCTTGTGGATTTGTTTTGATTAGTAAACGCACTAAGCCTGTGTTTTTAAATTGCTGAGCGCTTGAAGCCACAGTAAAAACACGCGTTAATAATCGCCCGTTAATTTCAAGGGTTAAACTTATATGCTGCCCAGCAGTATGCTTAGGCCATTGCTTACTTGGTTTAAGTTGCACACTTAAAAAATTGCCATTAAGGGTAACTGCGTCAACTACTTGGGCTCTATATTGCCCTGCGCGCCATGCGGGTTTAAACACCTGCATAATTGGCTCTATATAACTGGCAAAACTTTGATGGTGTAAAAACCATTTTGAAAATTGATCTAATATTTGCGTGATCATAAGCACTTAATTCTCTATTGCGATTCAAAACACCTTGGGCTTACACGTGTGCGCCCAAACTTTCAGCGCACAAGTGTACGCTCAATATTTGTGATTTCAACCCTGTTAGAGTAATTATTCAATATTTAGCTGCAGGACTAATTTATACTTTAATAATCGATTTTCCACGCGGCATCGTATGTATACTCAATCAAGCAAATACATTAAAAGTAATTAAGAGAGTAAGCATGTTTTCGATATTTAAATCAGATCCAAGCAAAAAACTACGCAAAGAGTACGACGCAAAATTAGAGCAAGGCATGCAGGCACAGCGTAAAGGCGATATTAAAAGCTACGCTATGTTAAGCGCCGAGGCCGAAAAAATTTGGAGTGAAATAGAAAAAATAAACGCTGAAAAGTAATATACTTCTTAGCGTTGAAGAAAGATTATTACAAATCGTTTTTAGGCTGTTTTAGCTGCTTGTCGTGTACTTTAGAAAGTACTAGCAGCGAGCAAATAGCACCTAATAGTGCTAATCCCATATCTGATTGGGTATCCCAAATATAACCTTGGGTGCCTAAAAATGCTTCGGCATTTTCGCCGCTCAACAATGCCACCCACCACTCTAGTAGCTCATAAAAAGCACTAAAGGCTAAGCATATCGAAATAATAAACGTAATGAGCCACCCTTTGCCATTAACTACATTTTTACGCAGTAAAATTTCGCGTGCTAGTAATGCAGGTACAAAACCCTGAAAAAAGTGCCCTACTTTGTCGTAGTTATTGCGCTCACTGCCAAATAAATTATCGAATAGCGGTACTTCAGCATAGGTGTAATGACCGCCTACCATCAACACAATACAATGCGCTAGAATAAACCAATATAAAATAAGGGTTAACTTAAATTGTTTATAGGTGCCAAGCATAATTACCACACCAATAATGGCTGGTAGCACTTCTAAAAACCAAGTAAATTGATCTTTTGGGTTTATGCCCGACCAGATCAGCACGCTAAAAAATAATCCGAGCCATATATACTTTATTATCATTTTTATACTCAACTATAGCTTTCTTGAATTTTGGTATTACTTAAAGTTAACTTTTGCAGTTAAACGGTTAAATAAACGTGGAAAGAAGCGTTTAATGGTAGGAGCCCAACCACTTAAACCTTGGCCAACAATCACTTCATCTTTTTTGCTATTAATAGCGTTAATCATTTTTGATGCGGCTACTTTAACATCCATGCCATTTTCTATAGCTTGCTCAGATTTATTTTGTGCAACACCTTGCGGGTTTAATGAGTTGTGCGCAATCGCGGTTTTTATAAAACCTGGGCAAATTGTTAAACAATGAATGTTATGCTCTTTTACTTCTGCGCGCAGGCAATCCATAAACCCCACCACAGCAAATTTAGTGCCTGAGTAACCGGTTCTTAGTTTAGAGCCTACCTTTCCTGCCACACTACTTATAGCCACAACCGAGCCACTTTTTCTTGCAACCATAGAGGGCAGTACCGCTTTAGTTAATGCCACTAAACCAAAATAGTTAACCTCCATTAATTGGCGGTACACTTTAAAGTCGTTTTCTAAAAATAAGCTACGCTGCGATATGCCACCGTTATTAATTAAAATATCGATTGCGGGCAACTCATTTATTGCCGCGGTAACTTTACTTAATACTTCTTCGGGCTTTGCTAAATCGAGTGGCAATATTAAATGCCCTTCTCCTTTTAGTTCAGCCTTAAGCGCTGTCAGTTTTTCAACATTACGCGCCGATAAAATAACGCTAGCACCTAGCTCTGCAAACTGTATTGCCAGCTCCTTACCTATGCCCGATGACGCACCGGTGATCCACACTGTTTTATTATTATAATTCATACTTTGTTACCGTATTTTTATGCTTTAGTTACAGCACGTTAGTTATTGTGTTTATGGCTTGGTTGGGCCGGCAATATCGGTTACTTGCTGCTCTAGCTTTTTATAACAGCCCAACATAAATAATAGCTCTGCAGTTACATACAAAGGGCCAATAATAAGCCCCGATATATCATCTATAAACGCGGGTTTTTTACCTTCAAAATAATGGCCAGCAAACTGTAAAATCCAACCAAATACAAACAGCCCTACACTAATCGTTAACCAAGGAGTAAATGCCATGGCTGCAATAGGTTGCGCGCCCACAAGTAATATAGTTAATAGCACAGCCATAATAAGGCCCAACGACACACTCAACATTAAATAATACACAACTGATACAAATACAATAAGTTGTCCGCCATCTATAACAAGGCCTCCCAACGGGATCTGAATGCGCGCCAATAAGCACAATACGGCAAATACAATTAGCGGAATGCCTAACAGGTGGGTGAGTACATTGCGTTTTGAGCGGTGATAAAGCCCGTAGTTACCTAGTTGCTGCTGCAGGGTTTTCATTAGTAATCCTTGTTTATTTTTGTTATAAGTTTTTACCTTAGCAAAAGTAAGCACAATAACAATGTAAACTATTCAATATTATGTAAATTAAATAAGTGCAGAAATTATTTTTCCCGGCTCATGCTGAGGTTTCATATCCATTCGATCGCGCCCTTGTTGGTATTCTTGCTCAAGCATTTTTTCAAGTTAGTTAATTTTATCTGCAATTACATCAAGATCAGCGCCTTGCGCTTGTAACTCTTTAGTCAGCTCCTCTATTGCCGCTTTTAGCTCGTCTATTTTGTCTTTATTTACACCTAAACGCTGATAAACAAGCGCTTCTTGGGCTTTTTCTAAAAATGATTGCTCTTTAGGGGCTGAGTTTATGCCTTTAACATCACTTGTTTTTTCATCAATGGGGGGATTGATTGCCGCAACTCCGCTTGGGCTTGCCGCTTTATTTACACTAGGGGAATTATAGTTACTGTATTGATTTTTAAACGTTATTGTAGTCATTAGCTCAAAACCCATTGTTGCGTTACAAGCTATGCAGCAATTTTGGTTCCAACTAAGTAAAAGAGCCCTAACAAAATCTAAACTTAAACCTTACTTAGCTTTATTTAAAATAAAAGCAAAATAATAAATAGTTAGAGCTAAGTATTATGGGTGTTTTTATAACCATGTATTGATAGCAATATAACTATTATAAGTAGTTATATTGCAACATAACTACTATTTTTAAAATTTAACTTTTAGGTTCTAAATGTAATCTATGAAGTTCATTGCGTACCCATTTTGTATCAAGATAGTGCTCTAAATTAGCTTGGGCAAACTTTAAAAAGCTGCGCGCTGCGTGCGAAATGTGTCTGTCGGTACGCATTACAAAGTACCATTGGCTGGCTATATCGGTGTCGATCACATGCAGTTTTGTATAGCTATTATCATCTTTTGGTAAAACATGATGCGACAGCAAGCTAATTCCCATACCCGACGACACTGCAACCCGTATGGCTTCGTTACTCGCCATTTTAACGCCGTCGCTAAGTACTAAGCCCCTACTTTGTAGCTCACTTTCAAATAGCATACGTGTGGCAGAACCATTTTCACGCAGTAAAAAGCGATATGGCATTAAGTCCGCCAACGTTACGTTTTTTTTATTCAATAGAGGATGATTATTAGGCACTATAAATTCTAATGGATTATGTAAAAACCGAGCTGCTTGGGCTTGCTCTAACGATGGTGGGTGGCTAAAAACGTAAATATCGTCTTCTCCACGCTCAAAGCGAGCTAATACCTCTTCGCGATTGCCTATTTCCAGCGGTAACTCTACATGCGGATGCAAATTACTATATGGGCCGAGTAATTTAGGCAAAATATATTGCGCCGTATTTACCATGGCAATTTTACATCTCCCTCGCTCGCCTCCACGTAATTCAGCTAAAAAATCTTGGTAATCTTCAAAATGAGCAAACACCTGCTTGCAGGTTCTAAATAGCTCAAGGCCAGCCTCGGTTACCTGTAACTTTTGCTGTTGCATAGTTATTAGTGGCTCTCCTATTTCTTCTTGTAAGCGTTTTATTTGCAGTGAAACAGTAGGTTGCGTTAAATAAAGCTGCCTTGCTGTTTCACTTAACGAGCGGGTTTTTACTACACTCATAAACACTTCTAGTAATCTAAACGATATATGCCTTAAATCCATACCCACCTCATAGATAGTTATCTATATATAATCACTGTTCATTTTATTATTTACTATACAAAGTTTTCTCTACAATAGCGCCACTTAATTTTACAGCTAGGAAACACCGTGCCCGATATTGTTGTTATGTTTTTTATATTAGGTTTAATCGCCGGACTTATACACTCTGATCTTGCTATACCCAAAGCCACTTACGAAACCCTAAGCTTACTGCTAATGCTTACTATTGGTTTAAAAGGCGGTATGGTTTTACACGGTAATTTAAATTGGCAGCTACTCCCAGAAATGGGGGCAATTATGCTGCTTGGGGGGCTTATTCCTTTAATGCTATACCCTATTTTAAAGTACGTTATTACACTTTCTCATGCTAATAGTGCCAGTATTGCGGCGCATTATGGCTCTGTTAGTGCGGGTACATTTGCTGTTGCGCTTGCCTACGCAGAATCGTCTAGTTTGGTTGTAGGCGCTGAAGTAACTTTATATTTAGTGATGCTAGAACTGCCGGCTATTATTGTTGGCCTGCTAATATATAGAAAATTTAATAAAGAAAGTGCGCCAACTAAAAAGCTGTCTTTAAAAGCGGTTTGGCACGAAGCACTAACCAATAAAAGCGTTATTTTACTCGTTGGCGGTGTAATTATTGGCATAATGTACGGCACGCAACAAGGTAGCCAAGTTACCAGCTTATTAACTAACGGCTTTAAGGTTGTACTGGCATTATTTTTACTTGAAATGGGTTTAACCGCCGCGCAAACTTTGCGCCCTGTGCCTTGGCATCATTGGAAGTTAGCTTTATTTGCTATTATTACCCCTTTATTTTTGGGCACGCTTGGCGTAGCAGTCGGTACACTTTTACACCTTGAAATGGGCTCAATTGTAGTTTTAGGTAGCCTAGTTGCCAGTGCCTCATACATTGCAGCGCCTGCAGCAATAAAAGCCGCCATTCCAGAAGCCAATATTGGCCTTGCTATGCTCTGCTCTTTAGGTATTACTTTTCCGTTTAATGTTTTAATAGGTATTGGTTTGTATCATCAATTAGCGCTGCTAATGCAGTAATCAAAGGTTTAATTTTAAACTCACCTGCATAAATTAAAACCGCTCATTTACAACACATAAAAGTAATCGTTTTAACGGCTGTTACTTTTATTTGTTGTGCCGCCACTGTTTAAAACTTAAAAACACTTACTAACAGTTTGCTCAATGGCTTAAATTTATTGCTCTTATCGCATTAAACCAAGCAAATAAAATAACAAAAATCATACAATTTAAATACGTTTAAAACACAAACACGCCGCAATTGTGCGCTTATTTTACGTAATTGTGCAGTTAAAAATTTATTTTCATTGATTAATAAAAAATCACTTTACTTCCTTTCAAAAGAGTCCTACATTCGCCGCAAAATCAACCAACAATAAATAATCGCCTTAAAACAGAGTCGGTAAACAGCGTTTATTTATGACCTTAAAATCGGATAATTCTAATGATAGAATTCGTTGCTACTAGCAAGTCAAATAACCCGTTAGCACCTGTTATCGGTTTGTCTTTTTTTGCTATAGCTTCTGGCTTTTTAATGAGCCTGATCCCGCTATCGCTATCGGCATTTAAACTCGATGTAGATCTTGCCCCATGGCTAGCGAGTGTATTTTATTTTGGCTTACTTATTGGCGCTACATGCATTGAACGCATAGTAGTAAAAATAGGCCACAGGTTTGCTTTTATTTTATTTCTTAGTTTATTAATTTTAAGTGTTCTTGCTCAGCTAGTTATGCCTAAAGCTGGGGTTTGGTTAATGGCGCGTTTTGTTGCCGGTATGGCCGTTGCAGGTGTATTTGTGGTGGTTGAATCGTGGTTATTAATGACCAACACGCCTAAAGCTCGTGCTAAACGTTTAGGCCTTTACATGACCTCGCTTTATGGCGGCAGCGCAGTAGGCCAACTTGCTATAGCACCGCTAGGCACGGTAGGCGCTGTGCCCTACTTATTTGTAGTTGGTTTATTATTGCTAGCAATTTTAGCACCGTTATTAATTACATCAGGCCAACCAGATAGCCAAGAGCTACAAAAACTGCCATTAAAAGAAATTAAAACCCTTAGCCGCCCAGCAATATTAGGTTGCTTAGCGTCGGGGCTATTACTGGGGCCAATTTACGGATTAATGCCTGTATATATCGCAGCACAAAGCGAACAGGCTCAATACACAGGTTTGTTAATGGCAATTATTATTCTTGGCGGCATGTTAGTACAGCCACTGGTAAGTTACTTATCTACTCGTATGGGTAAAAACTTACTCATGGCAATGTTTTGCTTTTTAGGTGCAGCAAGCGTATTAGGTATATTGCAAACAACCAGCTTTAGCGGCTTAGTTGTTAGCTATTTAGTGTTAGGGGCAGCAAGTTTTGCACTTTACCCTATTGCCATTACGCTCGCCTGCGACTCTTTGCCTATGGCTAAAATTGTATCAGCAACCGAAATCATGCTTTTAAGCTACAGCCTAGGCTCTGTGCTAGGCCCAATGCTTGCAGCCAACTTCTCTGATGCAAGCGATGGTATTTTACTTTATTTAGGCGGCTGCTTAGCCACCACCTGTATTTACATGCTAATTAAAAGCATGAAAGACATTCCAACAGGCAGTACACCCGTTGCAGGCTAAGCTAGCAACCACATAAATTAGTGATACAAAAATGCCGCTCAGTAAAATGAGCGGCATTTTTTGTTGTTCACAATTAATAATAATACTTTATAAAGGCATCGCCCTTTTTAATCTTTGCTATTTAATGCTTCTTATAAAGATAGCTCTTGTTTAGCGCGCGTTAAGTTATGTGATACAAGTGCGTTTTTATTAAGCTGCACTGCCTCGTATAAATCAGCGATTGCAGCAGTCTCGTTATTTGCTTTTAAACGTGCAACACCACGGTTACTTAACGCGTACGATGTAAGCTGGCGTAGTTTAAACTTAGAGCCTTGTGCATTATTTAATAGTGCTATTGCTTGTGTACACACGGCTTCAGCTTCAGCGTAATTTTTTGACTTAACGTTAAGCGCACAGCTGTTAAACGATTGCTCCAACTGCTGTGGTGCAGTTGCGGTTTCAATAACCATTAATTTGTAATCACTTTGCTCAGCCATTGCAACAGCTGAGCATGTAAGTAGTGAGCTAAGAGCGATAGTTTTGATAAGTGTTAATTTCATGGTCATAGTCCTATTAGTTAAGTCGTGCTTGTTGCCGACAACTGAACTTTAGAGAATTAACACAAAATCGACAAACGATTAAAATAAACTCGATAGGTGAATAAAACTAACCTATAGACTTTAGTCTAGTGATGATTCATTAATTTACTCTCATATAATTTATCTAGTTGTCGTAGCCCCTCTACTTACTTTTTGCTTCACTTATGCTTAAAAAGCAAGCACATCATTTTTCACCCAAAACTATAAACTCCCCCGCCCATATGCCATAATCTAAATAATTCATAATTTTAGTAACTTGGCGCTATTTTTGGCGCTTTAAAGTTAACTACTCAAGGTTTTACGCATGGCATATCAAGAGCAAAATCAAGCAACAATCTATTGGCACGACTACGAGACTTGGGGGGCTAGTCCGCAAAAGGATAAGCCGAGCCAGTTTGCGGGTGTTCGTACCGATCTTGATTTGAATATTATTGGTGAGCCGCTTATTGAATACTGTAAACCGCAGGCGGATTACTTGCCGCATCCTGAGGCGTGTTTAATTACCGGTATTACGCCACAAGTGGCGATGAAAAAAGGCTTGGTTGAGGCTGAGTTTATTGCAAAAATTCATGCACAATTTAGTGTGCCAAATACCTGTGTTGCCGGTTATAACAGTATTCGCTTTGATGACGAAGTAAGCCGTTATAGCTTTTATCGTAACTTTTACGACCCGTACGAGCGCGAATATAAAAACAACAATAGTCGCTGGGACATTATTGATTTAGTGCGTGCTTGTTATGCACTGCGCCCAGAGGGCATTGAATGGCCGTTAAAAGAAGACGGTAGCCCAAGCTTTAAGTTAGAGCATTTAACCGTTGCCAACGGTATTGAACACGCTGCGGCGCACGATGCACTGTCCGATGTAACCGCTACTATTGCACTGGCTAAACTAATAAAAGACAAGCAGCCAAAGCTGTATAACTTCTTTTTTAGTTTACGTGGTAAAAAAGCCTTGGCTGAGTTGGTTGATGTATTTAACATGACCCCGCTTGTACATACCAGCTCACGCATTCCAGCAACGCAAGGCTGTACTAGCTGGGTTGCACCTATGAGCTTTCATCCGGTAAATAAAAACGCCGTAATTTGTTTTGATTTAACCCAAAGCCCACAAGTACTTATTGATTTAAGTGTTGAGCAATTACGTAAACGTTTATATACTAAGCGTATTGATTTAGCTGAAGACGAATTACCCGTAGGGTTAAAACTAGTGCATTTAAACAAGTGCCCTATTTTAGCACCTGCTAAAACGTTATTACCTGAAAATGCAGCGCGTTTAGGCATTGACCGCGAGCAATGTTTAAAAAACTTGGCGGTGTTAAAAGCCAATAGCGAGTTGCGCGATAAAGTAACTGAGGTGTTTAACGAACAAGGCGATTACAGCGCCACAACTAACGTTGACTATTTACTTTACGATGGGTTTACTAGCCATGCTGATAAAGCTAAATTTGCGATTATTCGCGATGCAAAACCCGAAGACTTAGCCGATTTAAAACTCGATTTTGAAGATAAAAAGTTTAATACTTTATTGTTTAGATACCGCGCTCGTAACTGGCCGCAAACGCTTAACCAGCAAGAGCTGGATCAATGGCGTCAGTATTGTCAAAACAAGTTAATGCACGGGGAAGATCAACCCTCAATTAACGCTCAAGATTTTATGATCACACTTGAAAATTTAGCCCATGAGCACGACGACAGTGAAAAAAACCTAACCATTTTAAAAGCCTTATATAACTACGCTCAAAGCATGTAGCTTGCTTTAAGTTTATTGGTACAAGGCATACAAAAACGCGACGCTTTATAACTAAAGCGTCGCGTTTTTTGTTTTAAGTAAATGAGAAGACATAAAACCAACAATGATCTTTTTAGATCTATCACTTTCTCTAAAAGCGCAGCGCCTCTTAACCTCTTGGTGAATAAATCACTTTACGGGCTTTGCACATCACGCAAGCTTGGCGTCTACAACGATATACTCAAGGTAAACGTTATTTTTTATGCTGTGCTTCAATGCGCGCAAGTAAGCTTGATGTATCGTAGCGGCCACCGCCTAATGCTTGCACGTCGGCGTAGTACCCATCTACTGTGGCTGTCATTGCTAGCGTTGCGCCGTTATTTTTAGCCTCATTAAGCGCTATGCCTAAGTCTTTACGCATCCAATCAACTGCAAAACCAAAGTCGTATTCCCCTGCCCACATGGTTTTGTAACGGTTTTCCATTTGCCACGAACCGGCTGCGCCTTTAGAAATAGTTTCTATTACTTTTTCACCATCAAGCCCTGCTTGTTTTGCAAAATGTAAGCCTTCGGCTAAGCCCTGTACTGCACCCGCAATACAAATTTGATTAACCATTTTACATAATTGCCCTGAGCCTACGCCACCTAACAATTGGCTAAAACGACTAAATGCCGTCATAACAGGCTGCACTTTGGCAAATACAGCTTCGCTGCCACCAGCCATTACTGTAAGCACGCCATTTTCGGCGCCAGCTTGGCCACCCGATACTGGCGCGTCAATAAAGTCGACTTTTAATAACGCTGCTTTTGCTGCCACTTCGCGTGCCACAGTTACTGAAGTAGTAGTATGATCGACCAAAATACTGCCCGCTTTAATACCGGCTAACACCCCATTTTCGCCATATACTACCGAGCGTAAATCGTCGTCGTTACCCACACACATAAATACAATGTCGGCATCGTTTACAGCTTCGCGTGGAGTAGCTGCAAAGCTGCCGCTAAATTCATTAGCCCACTTTTGAGCTTTAGCTTGAGTACGGTTATAAACGCACACACTGTGCCCTGCTTTTGCTAAATGCCCCGCCATTGGGTAACCCATTACGCCTAAACCTATAAATGCTACTTTCATTGACATAAAAATGACCTATTAAACTGATAACTTAAAAACCATGCCTGATTATGTCAATCGGTTGATAAAAAAGCGAATGAAGTCTTTATAAAGTTTATTTAATAGGAATTTAAGTAGGTGATCTATGGATAGTATTTATCAATTTAATGCAGAATGCTGTAACAAGGCGCTTTTTTCTTTTAAGCAGTTAAAAGGCAAAACGCTACTTATTGTAAATATTGCCAGTGAATGTCATTTGTCGGCGCAGTTAACCGCTTTAGAAAAGCTGTATCAGCAGTATAAAAACAGTGGATTTACCATTTTAGCGTTTCCGTGCAATCAATTTGGCCAAAAGGAGCCGCTTGATAATTTAGCCATTAACAGCTTTTATCAAGCGCAATTTAATACTACATTTGAAATATTTGCCAAAGTAATGGTAAACGGCCCAGAAGCTCACCCCTTGTTTAATTACTTAAAGCTGCACACCAGAGGTATTTCGCAAGGACGAGTAATAAAGTGGAACTTCACTAAATTTTTAATTAATTCGCAAGGCCAACTTGTTTCTCGTTATGCGCCGCGCACCAAGCCAGAAACATTAAAGCAGGCAATTGAAAATCAGTTATTGCTAACAGCTAGATAACAAAGCAAAACGAGAGCAAAAGCTCCCGTTTTATTTATAACGTGCAGTAATGCTTAACTACTAAATGCCACATTGGCAAATACCAAGGTCATTAATATTGGGCAAACAAAACGTATGTACTGAGCAAACCAGTAATGCGCGCCGCTAGTTGCTTGGTGTAATTTGTTACCGCGCTGCCATAACCAGCCCACTGTAACAAAGTAAAACAGCCCCATTAACGGTAATTGGTACTGGGTAAATACCATAATAACCAAGCCAAATAACCAATCAAAATTAAGTATTATTAAGCTGGCAAACACTAGCACTACGCCACTAACCAGCCACGTAGCTTTAGTGCGATCAACGCCGTGGTTTTCGACTAAAAACGCCACCGGAATTTCGGTGGTTGATATAGTAGAAGTAACCGAGGCTATCGACATTAATACAAAAAACAATAAACCAACCAATAAGCCAATATCGCCCATGGTGCTGAATAACGCTGGTAAAATGGCAAAAATAAGCTGCCCTTCGCCAATTAATTTACCGTTACTAAATACTTCTACGCCGTTGTGCTGCGCCACATAAATAGCAGGCACAATAAGTAAACCAGCTAAAAAGGCCACACTGGTATCGAGTAGTGCTACGCTGGCAGTCAGTTTTGGTAAGTTAGCACCGGGTTTTAAATACGAGCCGTAAATCATCATACAGCCCACACCTAGCGATAAGGAGAAAAAGGCTTGCCCCATAGCTGCAATAATTAAGTTAGGGTCGAGTATTTGGCTAAAATCAGGTATTAAATACGCTGCAAAGCCATCACTTGCACCATCTAGCGTTGCAATATAAATAATTAAACCAATTAGCAATACTAGTAGCACCGGCATTAAACGCCGTGACCAGGTTTCAATACCCGATTTAACCCCTTTTAAAATAATACTCGCGGTTAAAATAAGCATAAGTGGGGTAAACACAAAATTACGCAGCGCAGAGTCGCTGTGTAAAAATTCGCTAGCGCCGCTAAAGCCTAAAAATGTAGTTACGGGTTCAATAGCATACGACAGCATCCACCCCGCCACTATTGAATAAAAGCTAAGCATTACAATAGCGCCGCCAAGGCCAATATAACCTGCAGCCGCGCCTACTTTAGGGGCTTTATTTTGCCATGCTTGCCTAAGTGCTTTTACCGGATTAGCTTGGGCGTAATACCCTAAATACAGCTCGGTATATAAAGCCGGCAAAGCAAGTAAAAATATAACAATAAAGTAAACCAGTAAAAAAGCACCGCCACCATGATTAGCAGCCTGCGTAGGAAAACCCCATATATTACCTAAACCTACCGCTGCGCCAGCGGCGGCCAATACAAAACCAAGTCGACTTTGAAAACCATCACGCACTTGTGTCATACACCTACAAATCTGTTATTATTTTAGCTGTTGTGAATTAAACCATATTTCATCGCGCCTTAGTAATAAAAATGTACCTAGCGCGCACAACAACTAACAACCGCTCACTATATGTTCAGCTTATGCATACAAGCAGGTAATCGGTATTAAATTTTATTATTATTTTGAGCGTTTATGAGTTCACTTTACTTTAAAAACACCCTGCAAATTAATCAGCCTTTTAGTAACAATAAAAGCCCTATTTTATTGTTTGACGCTAAAACGCTCGATATAAGCCAATATAATTTGCCTGATTATTTAAGCCCTTTTGAGCTGCAAATAATAAACCGCCGTAAAAGTGTCTCGGCCAAGCAAGAATATTTAGCCACGCGATTATTACTTAAGTATTTAGTTATAACCTCGCACCCTAATATGGCAAGCATTCAGCCGTGCAATATAAGTTCAGAGTTTAATCTACAAACAAGTAAATTAGCGCTACACATTAATAACAGCCACACCGTTATTAATACCTGTATATCGCATTCTAATGGTTTTGTTGGCGCTGCACTTAACCCTACAAAAGCCCAGTTTGGTTTCGATATTGAAAAAATAAGCACAAAGCGCCCATTTGAAAAGCTCGCAAAGCATTTTTATCATACCGATGAAATTGCGCTGATCACCAAGCCTGCCAATGCAGAGGATCAAGCTAAACACTTTTTTAGAATTTGGACCTTAAAAGAAGCGCTCGCTAAAGCCACCAGCCGCCCTATTGCCAAGTTGCTAAGCCCTAATGTGTTTACTGAATTAACTTGCGCGCAGCTTAATGCCAGCAGTGCTGTGGTGGGTAAGTTTGATATAAGTGTAGTGAGTGAAAAAAGCACTGACTGGCAGTGCTCTCTTATTAATTTAGCTTTATTAGGCCGCGCAATCGCTCTCTAATAGTCGGCTATGAATAGCTTGCACTACGTTGTCGGATTCGCCTTGCTCGACCAAAAAGCACAAGTTATGCTTACTTGCACCGTGGCAAATTAGCCGTATATTAAAGTCACTTAATACCTGCATTAAGTTCATTTCATGCTGGCGTAACTGTATTTCTGAGCCAATAAGCGCCACTAAAGTTAAGTTATTTTCTACCGATACATGGCAAAACTCAGCAAGTTTATCTAAACACCCCTGATCAAGCTCTGGGCGCGATGCATTAGGCGCGTTATCAAGTGTTATTGCTACGCTAATTTCAGAGGTGGTCACTAAATCTACCGAAATATTAAACTCACTTAAAATAGTAAATACTCGTGCTAAAAAGCCACTAGCTAATAGCATTTCTGGGCTTTTAAGAGTAAGTAATATTTGGTTTTTGCGTTGTGTTACTGCGCGGATTCCTGGCAGTTGCGACTTTTCACGCTCAATCCAAGTACCACCACGCTCAGGTTCACGGCTCGACCCTACAAACACATTAATATGGCTGCGGCTGGCGGGTAAAATAGTTGCCGGATGCAATACTTTTGCACCAAAGGTAGCCATTTCGGCGGCTTCGTCAAAGCTGAGGCGTGCAATTGGCGTGGCTTTTACACATAAACGCGGGTCGGTACTAAAAATACCCACTACATCAGTCCAAATATGTACACTTTTAGCATGAATAGCCTCGGCCAGTAATGCCGCGCTGTAGTCTGATCCACCGCGCCCTAAAGTGGTCGTTTGGCCGTGTTCGTCGCTGCCAATAAAGCCCTGTGTAACAATTACTTGATCGTCTAACAGCGGAACAAGTAATGCGCTTGCCGCTTGTGCAGTAGCTGCAACATTAGGGGTTGCTTTGCCAAATTGACTGTCGGTTTTAAGCACTTGACGCACGTCAAAGCGTATTGCATTTAAACCTTTTGAGCGCAGCACTTGGGTAAATAAATAAGTTGATAATCGCTCGCCAAAACTTAATAGCTCGTCATGTAGCGCTTTTGTTTGTAACGTTTGGCTGGCTAGTTTTTCAAATGCCGCTAACGTCTGGGCAAAGCCCTGCTCTAAATCGGTATCTAAACTCAATTCAGCTAAAATAGCCTGCTGAATCGCTAGCACACCGTTAATATGCGCTTGGCGCTCATCTTCGCTAAGGCTGCTATTGCACAGCTCAACTAAATGATTAGTGACTCCTGCGCTGGCGCTTAGTGCAACAATACGCACGCTTTTATCTGCTACTATTATTTTACTACTGTGATCCATAGCTGCAAAGTTAGCTACGCTGGTGCCGCCAAATTTAGCAACGGTATAATTTGATTTGTTGCCTAATACTACATGTGGCACTGATTGGGTTGTCATTTCGTCTCCTTTCACGGCATCCAAACCGTAATAAAACAAGAAGAACTTGGCAGCAAATATAAGGTAAGAAAATTCACTGCCAGAAGCTCTCCACCTATATTGGTGACAGTTTTGAGGATTCAGCCCCATAAACCGAAAAACAACGACGACGACGTGTTATTTTTCTCGGCGAGTACTTCCCTCTTTAATGCTCAACGGCGTTCGTCACCTCACATTAAATACCTAAGTATCGCACCTCTTCTGAATGTTGTATTAATGGCTATTTCAGCAATCACTAATAAAACAAAACCCCAGCAATATATTGAAAAGCTCAATACTTTACTGGGGCTTTGAAAGTTATCGTTTAGACATCTAGCTGTCAAGCACTTTAATAACTAATATTAAACAAAACCAGCCATAAAATAGGAGCCGGTATAGCCTACGGTGTAACAAATTAATAAATAAAACGACAAACGTAAGTAGTTCATAAAGGTCAGTTCTTTAACTTTACTCATGGCAATAATACCCGCCGCTGAGCCTATAATTAACATAGAGCCCCCTACGCCTGTGGCATAAGTAAACGACAGCCAATGCTGTTGTGTCATTACTATATCTGCTTTTAATAACGCGGCTGTAAGTGGTACGTTATCAACGCCTGCCGACAATATACCCATTAAATAGTTTGCGTATTCAGGTGCCATTATTGTGTACAGGTCGCTAAAGTGGCTTAACATACCAACTTCTTTTAGCGCTCCTACCAGTAATAATACACCTACAAAAAACAACAAGGTGTCGTATTCTATTTCACGAATGAAATCTATCATGTCTTTGTTTATGTCTTTTTTGCGCATTAAAAATTGCGCTACTAAAAACATCATAGACAAACCAAACAAAAAGGTAAGCAATGGCGGTACACTGTATAAAACACTCAGTGTTAAGGTAGCAATAACCGTAGATAAGAAGATAACTGCAATTGTAATATCGGTTTTTTCAATGCGTTTTTGCTTGGTTTTAGTAAAGTCGAGCTGGCCATTTAAGCCAATTGACAACAGTGCGGCTAACAGCATCACACTTACAAATGCTGGCCCAATTAACAATAACAAATTGCTAATAGTTACTTTGCCATCTAAAAATATCATTAACGTGGTTACATCGCCGGTAATTAACGACACACCACCGGAGTTAACCGCAAAGATAATCAGCGTGGCGTATCTAATTAGCTTTTTGGCTTCAAGTTTTAATGATAAAACCACCGCTAAAGATATAAGCGTAGCGGTTACGTTATCGGAAATAGAAGAGAATATAAATGCAAAAACACCAACCAAAAACATTAACTTACGTTCGCTAATTCGTTTTGGCATAATCCGGTTAACAATATTTTCGATAAACCCTTTTGAGTTTAAATAGGCAACAAAGGTCATTGCCGCCATTAAAAACAACCATAAGGAGGCAATTTCTAAAATATTATGATTAAGGAGTGATTGAATCGTATCAGGGCTTTGCCCATTAATAGGGAAGATAAAAGAGATAATCCAGCAGAGCGTACCAAAAAAAAGTGTCGTTTTAGCTTTGTTTACGTGGATTATATCCTCAATAACGATCAGCAAAAATGCAATCGCTATTAAAGTCAGGATAATAGAGGAAACCATGATAATTGAACAACCTTTGGAATAATGTAAAAATTGAACCTATGAAGAAAATAGAGCCGCACATTTCGTGTGCCTATTTTCGGTGCGGATGTTATCACTATGACCTGGTAAAAACTATTATTAAATCGTTGTAAAAACGAATACCATATAGCTATCAGCGCTATTAAAATTACGAATAACTAGCTTATTTAGCTACTTATTTAACAACATACTAGGATGTATAAACGCCTTATGATCCCAGCTAAAAAGCTATTAAATACCCTTAGCGAACATTGGGGGGTGCTAGAGCTATTATTTAAACGTTTTAAAATGGCAGACTTTAGTATTAAAGATTTGCAAAATGCCATTAAACAAAAACAACCTACATGGCATAACGAGCGTATTTATAAAGAAACTAATCGCTTGTTAAATCAAGATATTATAATTCCTTTAGCGAAATCTTCGCAGCTTGAAATAAACCGTGCCATTGCCGACTTTGCTACATTTTTACTGCAAGAAGAACATTTAGGTTTAGCACAAGAAATTAGCGTATTAGTAGAGGATTTAGCCCGCCTTGGCGATCGCTTAGCTAACGCGGGCGAAGTGGAAGACTTTGACGACTTACGCCGTTTTAGCCGTATTATGGATGATCGGGTGCGCAAAATAATGAAACTGTACGCACACAACGAAAACGCCATTTTAAATATTGTTGAGCAAGCTAAATCTAATAACGCGGTGCAATCGCTGCAAAAGCGTTATAAAGCGGTAATAGAAGCGTTTGACGAATACATAGAGCCAATGCTAGAAATGGTTGATATTCGAGGCGATTTTCATGCCTGCTTTAATCTTATAGAGCAGCAAATTAGTACGCAAATAGAGCATATTGAGCAATCGGGTAAAGCATATACCGACAAACGCATGCTAGAGCAATTACGTACCCGTATTCTCGAAATGCATTTAATCGGCCGCGAAAGCCTGCGTAAAAGTGCCGACATGCTAATGCCGCTGCGTGAAGAACTACGCCGTAATAACTTAATTACCCGCCAAGCTGCAAAAGTGCTTGGGCTAGTGCGTAAAAATGGCGTAGACAATATGCTAACTGCGGTGCAACCGCATTTTGTGAGCGACGCACAGCGTTACTCGCTGGGGCAACAACGCCATATAATTGCCTATATGGCAAGTTTGGTTGAGTTTGAGCATCAAGAATATCAATTGCCTGATCAGCAAGATGTACCGCCTTTTCAAACGCCAAATATTCCCGATTACAACGATGTTAAAAGCAGCTTTGCAAAACGCTTCAATACAAAACGTAAAAAGCCGCAACCATTGCTGCAATTTTTAGACGAAAGTTACCCCGATTTAGATGCCGAAGAAATGCTGTTTTTGTATCAAAAATTAGTAAGTGACAACGAGCTTGAAAAAAGCCAAAGCGATGAAAAAGCGCGCTTTAAAATTGCCGGTCAGTATTTTTCTCTTTATCCCTATAATTCACAGCCGCAAACACCTAGTAAGGCAGATGAGTAATCACCATGACACAAATAAACTTAAACGAGCTTACCCACTTACAAGCAATTAATAAAAAATTAGTGGCGGGTTATCATATTTGCGAACAAGACAACCTAATGTGGCAAGAGCTGGATCAAAACATAGACGCGTACAGCGCGCTATTTAGCGCCCTAGGTAATGAGCTAAAACACGACAGCCGTGGCTTTTATTACTTTAGCAGCGACGAAAGTACACCCAATATGGGCAAAATATCCCGTGCTATTGCGCTCACTATTTATATTTTAATTGAGCACTACGCCAACACCGGCAAAGACCCAATGCGCGCCTTGTTCGACGAAGTAAACGATTTAGAGTTAATGCAAACCTTAGTGCAAATTAACAAACACTTGTTTGATCAACTAGAGATATTTTCGGGTTCAGATCTGCGCAAAGACGTGTACCTGCGCATGGTACGCTTAGGTTTGGCACGCGAAGTAGAAGCAGGCTTTATGCTACAAGCCCCTATCCATCGCTATATAGATGCCTTAATGGAAGTAAACGAAGAAACCTACCTAACAGAGGACGAGGAATGAAAAATTTATACGGACTAAGTAAACTCGCCCTACTCAATACCGCAGGTTACGCAAAGTGTGTGATCCCGCTGGATAAAAGCAGCTCTATTTGCGCGCCCAACAATACGGGTAAAAGCTCAGTAATAAATGCCCTGCAATTTCCGCTTATTAACGATTTACGCCTAACCGAATGGGATGGCCACGATTTAGACGAAACCCGAAAGTTTTATTTTTCGTCAGATCAATCCTACATTTTGCTTGAAGCAAATTTGCCCCATGGCTCAGTAGTGATTGGTGTAGCGGGTTTGGGGAAAATTGCCGGTTATGCGCATCAATATTTTTGCTACCAAGGCAAGCTTGATTTAGAGCAGTACACCCAAGGTAAAACCATTATTAAATACACTAAGCTGTTCAGCCATTTAAAACAGCTTGGTTACAACCCCATAGAGCTAAAAGCGCAAGAACTAAACGCCCTACTCACCGGCGGCGCAACCCCGTTTGACGACGAGATCAACTTAAAAATGATCCCGCTTAATAACGTTCAAGATTCGACTATTTATAAAGAAATATTTCGCCGTATTCTTAACTTACATAAACTCGGTGCCGCCGATGTAAAACGCTTTATGCTACGTGTATTTGAGCGCCACATGTCTAACTCTAAGGTCGACTTTTATGAAGTGTGGCGTCGCTCGTTCGATAAAGTAAACCGCAGTAAACGTGAATTGCACGCCCTTGAATCGATGCAAGAGCCCATAGCGGCGCTTGAGTCGATGCTAGAGAACCAAACCGTTCTAAAAGGTAAATTAGCGGCTTATGCTCCAAAAATTGACCAAGCACTCATTGATTTTGACAACTACCAAGAGTCGCAACTAGAAGAGCTAGCAATAGCACTTGAAAACATAGAACACGAAAAACACGAGTTTGAACAAAAGCAAAGTTTGTACGTACAGCAGTCGCGCGATATAGAGCGCAGGCAAACGCAAATAGAGCAATGGTTTTTAGATTTTAACGCACTTAAAAACGAATTTGAACTGGTTAACAAAGCCACGCTTAAAACGAGCCTTACCCAGTTAAAGCAAGACTACGAGTCGCTTTCACACTCTATTACCAGCGCACAAGGGCAAAGCCTGCATACACTTGACTACCGTATTAGCGAAACCCAAAAACAAATTAAGAGCTTAAAGCTACAACTTAAAAACTTGGAGTTTAATTTATTTACCCGCATGCGCGAAGAGCTGTCGTTAAAAGAAGTGGAAGAAATTTCGCGCATTTTAAACCCCGACATGCTCTCGTTTGCAACCACCAGCAATGGCGACATAAGCATTGATGACGAAGACGCATTTAGTGCGTTTTTATCGCACTTAAGCGAAAACGTAAAAGGCGGCGTGCTTAGCTTACCTGGCGCGAGTATTAAGCTTAAAAAGCTCTCCCCTGTACAAATGCAAAGCGGCGAAAATAAAGAGCAGCTAACCGCTCAATTAAGTGCCCTTGAGCATGCTTTAAAAGAGTTTAAGCAACAGCACGATGTAGCTGCAAATGTGGCCGATAAGCAAAAAGAAAAAGACACCTTGTACGATGAACTAATGAGCGCCGAGGCCGCCCTTAAACGTTTAGAGCAGTTTGACACTATGCTGCAATCGGCTGAAGCACAAACCATGCTAAAAGAGCAGTTGTTAGCTGAGCGCGATCAGGTTGACGACTACCTACAAGACATTCAAAAAAATAGCGGCTCAATTAGCGACAGACGCTCAATTATTAAATCAAAACAGGCGCAAATTAATCGCCAATCAGATCGTCTGCGCCAAGTGAAAAGCGAACGAATTGATCACACGCTTGATTTATACAGCGGCAAAGTTACCCCTTACATGATAGAGGTAACAATAGACTTTGATAATTTAAGCGACCTAGTGCACCACTTTAATAAAGACTGCCAAGAGCTGCGTAACTTTGAGATAAACGTACGCAATACCTATTTGCATATTTATAATGCCGGTATTACCAAGTTTGATAACGAAAACGATGAGTTTAGTAAGTATCAAAAACTCATTAGTGCGTTTCATAACATTGATAACGAACGCGATGCCGTTGAGCGTCAAGGCCGTGTGGCCCTAACAGAAGTAGCCGCAACCATTAAAGGCCTACGCGAAGATTTAGACCGCCTGCGCCGCGAAATGAACAGCTTTAATAAAGGCATTAGCCAGCATCGTATTTCGAACCTGCAAGCATTTAAAATTAATGTAATACCGCGCAAAATGTTAGTTGATAGTATAGATACTATAATTAGTACCTCGCATCAGTTTGAGCAAGGGGACACGCTGGATTTACTCAGCCAAGAACCGTATAGCGAAAGCGCAGTAAACGAGGCGAAAGATCATTTAATTAAGCTCGCCTCCGACAAAGCTGGCCTTACCCTCACCGATTTATTTGATATTCGTTTTGAAGTAGTCAATCGCGCAGGCGATACCGAACACTTTGACAAAATAGACTCGGCGGGTTCAAACGGTACGCGCATAACTATTAAGTTATTATGTGGTATGTTGTTTATTCGCTATTTGTTAAGCTCACAAGAACAAAATTTATACCGTATACCTATATACATAGATGAAGCCGCCGACATTGATCCGCAAAATCAAAAGGCAATTATTGAAACCGCACTTAGCTTTGGCTTCGTCCCTATATTTGCCTCAGTTAAACCACAAACAAGCTGCGATTATATTGTGCCAATTCGCTCAGTTAAAGACGGTGCACAAAACTGGGTAGACGAAAAAGACTGGATAGAAGTTGAACATTAAGTAATTAATCAATGGTTCAGCTATAGCAGCTAAACTGTTGTTAAGCGCTTAAATATCACACTGCCTAACAATGTGTGTTATTTTATAAAAAAGATTAGGAGTAAACTGTATGAAAAATATTTTTATTGTAGCCGCACTTGCGTTTTTAACTGCTTGTACGCAAACCGCAGATTGGGATTACGACAAGTCAGCAAACTTTGCTAACTATAAAACGTTTGCGTGGGTAGAAAATGCAGATTTAACAAAAGACACCAATAATTATCAAATTAATGCGTTAATGGAAAAACGTGTACGCAGCGCAATAAGCAGTGAGCTTAATCAAAAAATGGGCATGAGCTTAGCCGATCCTGCTCAAGCAGACGTGCTGGTAAACTACCATGCATCGGTAGATAAAGAGCTAGACGTAAGTTCTTTTAATATTGGCTACGGCGCTCGTTGGAGCTCGTGGGGTTTAGGGTATCAAAACGATATATCTGCTCGTGAATACGAAGTAGGTACTTTAGTTATTGATATTATTGACCGTGAATCAAACCAGTTAGTATGGCGCGGCGCTGAAGATGGTCGATTAAAGAAAAACCAATCTCCTGAGCAACGTGAACTGTCGGTTAGAAAAACAGTCGCTAAAATTTTAAATAACTTCCCGCCACAAAAGTAGCGGCAGGTTTTAAAGCACATAAAAAGCTCACAATTTGTGAGCTTTTTTGTGGCTGAATGTTTTTTATTAAAGTTTTACTATAGCCACAGAGCTTACTGATGAGAGAAACAGTTGCTCTTAGCATAATTGATATAGCAGACTTTAACTTTATTTCGATTTATATTTATGTAATAACTCAGGTGGGATATGACAATAGTCATCGGGAAAATTAGTTAACCGGTCTTGGTGCTCTGCATCGCTGGGAACATAATTGGTTAGCAACTGAACTTGTACCACTATTTTATCTGCATCAGCGCGTTGATTTATATAGTCGTTTGCAATTGTTAAGTGACATTGCTGTTTACTATAAATAGCACTACGGTATTTTAAACCAACATCGTTACCCTGCTTATTAACACTGTAAGGGTCAATAATCTCAAAAAAGTATTCAATCAGTTTATAGAGTGTCACGGCTGTTATATCAAAGGTTACTTTCACGCACTCGGCATAACCGTCGTATTCACCTTGTGTATTATTATTTGTGCCATTAGCTCGCCCAGCCTCAGTGGTAACAACGCCGGGTAAGTACTTAATAAACTCTTGTACCCCCCAAAGGCAGCCTCCGGCAAAGTAAATACTTTCTAGATGCAAATTTTCGCTTGTTTGTACTGTGCTCATAAAATCAATTACCCTACTTTACGAATGATTATCAAATGCAATTTTTTAAGATTAATATACAATACCAAGCCAAATTACAATTATTTGACTACTTTATCACGCCTTAACAGGCGTGTTTCGGATTTAATTGTTAGCACAATTACATATACAAAAATGAGAAAAACATGAATCGTGCCCCGCGCCTTATATTACCCGTATTATTACCTACATTGCTATGCAGTGTTACTGACTTTGCCTACGCTGAAGTGCAAACTAAAAATGCCACTGCAATAGAGCAAATAACGGTTGAAGCCTCCCCTACTGCAAATAAAGAACCCGTGGGCACTTTCGACTCACCGGTTTCTAATTTAGAGTATGATCCGCGTGTTGATGTGCAATCGCGTAATATGGCCGAAGCACAAGCAGATGTAACCATTCGTGGTGGTATTTTCGAAAATACTGGTTTTAGGGTTGGCAGCGCCACTTTGTTCGATCCGCAGTCGGGACATTATTTTGCCGAAATTCCTATAGCGCCGCAAATGCTACGTGGCCCAGCTATATTCACCGCAGCAGATAATGCACTTTATGGCGTTAACAGTTCAGTTGGTACAGTATCGTTTGCTTGGAAGCCAATTAGTACAGGTGGTAGCGTGTCACTTGGGGTTGGTAGCAATGATTTTAATTTACAAAGCCTGCATGCGGGCGTGAATATACCATTGGATGGTATTACCAATTGGCAGCTGGGTGTGGAAGGCGAGTTTTCTCACTCACAAAGTGATGGCTCTATTGATTATGGCGATCATGACTTTACCCGCGCCTCAAGCCGTGTTCAATTAGTGGGGCCAGACTCACAAACCGATCTGTTTTTTGGCTCTCAAGAAAAATTTTTTGGTTGGCCAAATTTGTATACTCCTTTTGGGGTTAACGAAACTGAAGATCTTAAAACTCAGCTATTTATGCTCAACCATAAGCAAAACTATAGCGCCGAGAGCTCGTTTGAAGTATCTACATATTATCGTAAACACGAGGATCACTATGTGTATTCTCGTGAAAACCCAATGTCGTTCGAAGCGTTTCATCAAACCGACGTTAAATCACTAGCACTTTCAGGGCGCCATGCGTACAGCACGTCTTTTGCTCTCAATTATTCTGCGCAATTTATTAATGATTCGATTGAATCGACCACGCTTGAAAATAATTTTACCTCACGTAATTATTATAAAGTAAGTGTGCTGCCAGAGTACCAAATGGCACTTGAGAGCGATCAACACCTTACTATTCGCCTTGGTGCGGCTTTTGACGATACCAATCGTGACGATTCTGAAATTTCACTTATTGGTGATATAACTTTAAATACACAAAATAGCGACGGCACTGAGCGCACTGTTTATTTATCGTATGCACAGGCAAGCCAAGTAGCAGGCTATACCGCAATTGGCGGCAGTGACACTGGCGGTTTGTTTAGAAGTAACTATAACCTTGAGCGCGAAAGTACTAAAAACCTCGAGCTGGGCTTATTATTAGAACGACAAAGTTGGCGCTTTAACTCTGCTGTTTTTTATCGCCAAGATGATAACTTAACCGATTGGACTTATAGTTTTGATGCCACTTCTGCCCGCTTTGCCAATCCGGTAGATATTAATACCTCGGGGGTTGAGTTTCTTGCAACTAAGCATTTTGATAACGCAGAAATTATTGCCAGTTATAGCTTTTTAAAAAAATCAGAGAATTATGGCGCAGCCGATATAGATGCCAGCTTTTACGCATTAAACTACCCAGACCATAGGCTAACCCTTGCGGCTATTTGGAACCCAACAGATATTTTAGAGTTTCGTATAGATAACGAGTGGCGCAAACAACATGAAAATACGCTGCGCAGTGGCGATGATGATGCGTTATTTACTCATTTAACCTTAAAAATAATGCCGCCGCAGATTAAAAACTTATTTATTACATTGGCCGCAGATAACCTGTGGAATGAATCGTTTCAAGAGATCCCGGGCACTCCTGGACGTGGCGAGCAATATACGCTAAGCGCAACGTATAGCTGGTAGCCCACTTCACAAGCAAGCTTATTATTTACCAGGTGGTTGTAGATGATAGGCTTGCTCAGGTCAACTCCTCAAGCTCAGTAATAAGCGCTAAAGCCTGCGCATTAGTTGTACCGCATACATCTAATGTGGCGCTAAAATCGCTGCATACTTTTGGCCGACTGGCGTCGCCAAATAACTTACATAAATTACGCTCATCTAGCTGAATACAACGCTCTCCGGCCTTTTTACCGTTTGGCATTCCTGGAATGGGCGAGCTAATACTTGGCGCAATACAACATGCCCCACAGCCTAACCGACACGCCATAGGCTGTGTTTTCATAATAACCTCTGTTTAAATGCATTTGCTTATTAGTAATCTAGTTGATGCTACACACACGATATTAACGCTTAGCGTTTTGTAAAATTAAAGCCCAGCCTAGCTCACTAAAATATTGATTTTTTAACGGGCTAATATTTTAACACGAATTACGATAAATAATGGCGCTACTCATTTAATTAAAACTTTGCAGCAACCCGTTACATCAAACAATTAAGGCACATACTAATAACACAACACACTTAGTGACATAGCAGCGACTATGTTATTATATTGGCTAATTATCTTGTTAAAAACTTCATTATTATATTGCCCATGCCAAATATTGCTACTTGCTTTACGCCATTTTCAGCGCCTGTAAATCACATGGCGCTGCCAGAAAAATTTACTTTTCCTTTTTACTATGAGCCTAAAGCAATTGCTGTAGCAGCAACCGAGCAGTTGCAACAACAGCTCGAAACACAGTTAGAGTACTTGGCAAACCCAGCTAATAATGAAGAGTCGGGTAAAATGTTTGGCGTACTCGTGGTGCAAAATAATCAGCAACAGCTTGGTTATTTAGCCGCTTACTCGGGGCAACTTGAGGGCGTAAGCAGTAAAATTAACTTTGTACCTGCCGTGGCCGATATGCAGCTACACGATGCTGAGTATTTAGCACAAAGCAGCATTATTAATAATATTAACGCCCAAATTGAGCAGCTAGAAAATAGTGAGCAATTTAGCACTCTTAATAACGCATTTAACCAAGCCAATGCCACTTATCAGCAGCAGTTAGAAGCGCAGCAAGCGGTAATGCAAGTTAGCCGCCGAATGCGTAAACAACAACGCACTGATGCAAGCACTCAGTTATCCCCAACTGACTTTGAGCAGCTAAAAATTCAGTTAGCGGGGCAAAGTATTGTCGAAAAAAAGCAACTACAAGCACTAAAGCAGCAATGGCAAAGTAAACTCGACACCCTGCAGCAAGCTCTAAATAATATTACTGATGAAATTGCACACTTAAAAAAACGTCGTAAAACACTTTCTAAAAGCTTACAAAAAAAGCTGTTTGCGCAATACCAATTTTTAAATGCTAATAACGAAACTAAAGATCTAAACGCTATTTTTGCACCCTTGCCTGAGCATACGCCACCAGCAGGCGCAGGAGATTGCGCCGCGCCTAAGTTATTGCAATATGCGTATCAACATAATTTAAAACCTTTAGCTTTGGCAGAATTTTGGTGGGGCGCTGCGCCTAAATCAGCTATTAGGCATCATAAACATTACTATCCGTCTTGTTATAGTAAATGCCAACCCATTTTAGGGCATATGCTCAAAGGCTTACATGTAGAAGAAAATCCATTATTGATCAACCCTGCTATTGGTAAAGATTTAACTATTATTTACCAAGATCAGGACATATTAGTGATCAATAAACCTGCTGAATTTTTGTCCGTTCCTGGGGTTAATATTGAAGACTCGGTTTATTTGCGCATTAAAACACAATTTCCACACGCTACCGGCCCGCTCATTGTGCATCGCTTAGATATGTCAACGTCAGGGTTATTAATTATTGCACTCAATAAAAGAGCGCATAAAGCCCTGCAAAAACAGTTTATAGAGCGTACCATAGAAAAACGTTACGTTGCTTTAGTTGCCGGAAATGTAGTTCAAAACAGTGGCACAATTGATTTACCTCTGCGCTTAGATTTTGATGACAAACCGCGCCAATTAGTGTGTTATCAACACGGTAAAGCATCCCTTACTACTTGGCAGGTGTTAGAGCGAAAAGATAATATTACCCGTTTGCACCTTTACCCTAAAACGGGGCGTACGCACCAGCTAAGAGTACATTGCGCGCACAAGTTAGGCTTAAATATGCCCATAGTTGGTGATGATCACTACGGTGAAAAAGCTAATAGATTACATTTACATGCCGAGTACTTATCGTTTTGCCACCCGATTAATCATCAGCAGTTAGAGTTTGAAGTAGCGCCCGACTTTTAAAAATGGTCGAGCCTAGGCCCATTGACTTCTTATTGTTTAAATTTGCTCTCAGGGTGTTTTGTTTAAACGCCTTGGGAGAATACCTGCAGCGTAATTTCTTTCACCACAGGTGCTACCGATAAAACCAGTAACGCCGACATAGTATAATTAAAGTAGCGTCTATAACGTTCAGACTTTAATACTTGCTTTAATAATGTACCAAAAAACAACCATACTCTTGCACACGGAAAAGCAACCAACAAAAACGTCAGCGCTAATGTAAAACTTTGCCCGTAATAACCTGCGCCAACGGTTGTAAACGCCGCAATAGCACCAGTGGCTACAACCCATGCTTTACCATTTACCCACTGAAATAGTGCTCCTTTTATAAAAGTAAGCGGCTTGGTTTGACTGTTTGTTGAGTTTACACTGCCAGATTTAGCAATAAGCCATGCTAAATACAGCAAGTACAGTGTTCCTAAGCACTTAATAATTAAATGCAAATTAGGGAACAACGCAAATAATTGCCCAAAGCCTAAGCCTATCAGTAGTATCATTAAGGCAAAACCAATACAGATCCCCGTAAGTAAAGGTAGGCTTTTTCGCACGCCAAAATTTACCCCTGAGGTCATAAGCATGATGTTATTTGGCCCAGGAGTGACCGAAGCTGATACAGCAAAAAATACGGTTGCAACTAAATAATCCATAAGCACACCTTATTAAAAGTCCTTTATTTAAATTTAACTGCCCGACTTAATATTTACCACCTTAAGCTAAAGCCTTATATTTATACCCTACACTTAAAATTATCAAGCGTAAATAAATGGCTAGTCCAATACACTTTTATCAATAATACCTTTGGCAATTAACTGTTTTAAAATTGTGCGGCATTTTTCACGGCACACATCGCGCAGTAAACGCACCGCGGGAGTAATCGACTGCCTGCTTGGGCAAATAAGCCATAACTCACCGCTAACATGTTGATAATTTGGCATCACCGTAACCACCCTATCGGCCAGTAAATCATCTGCTATATCGAGCGCTGACTTAACCGCCAGCCCCTTACCTGCAACGCACCAGCGCCTAACTAAATCGCCATCGTTAGAGGCACGCTTACCTTGCATTTTAACTTTAAACTTACTTTGCCCGTCGGTAAATTCCCAGCTGTTATTTATAATGTCTTGTAGTTGATAAAACATGCCCTGATGACGATTCAATTCGTCTGGGTGATTGGGGCTACCATGTGCTATTAAGTATTCTTTAGTGGCGCAAAGGAGCCGTGGTACATTACAAATTTTAAAACCATACATATTAGTATCGCTCGGAGATCCATAACGCAGCGCTATATCGACCGAATCACGATAAAAATCAACGTTACTGTCGCTTATATGCGTTCTTAAACTGAGTTTAGGATAATTATCCATAAGCTCATCAATCCAGGGGATCACTAAATTACGCCCAAAATCTGATGATAGTGCAACGCGCAGCTCTCCCTCAATTTCATCATGTTCGCCTTTGAGGTTTTGTTTTGCTTGCTCTAGCACTGCAAGTGCTTGCTCACACTGAGGAATGTAACGCTCACCCGCTGCCGAAAGGCGTAAGTGGCGTGTTGTTCTTATAAACAGCTCACTGCCAAGGGCTAACTCTACACGTTTAATGGCAGCACTCGCGGTTGCGGTGCGCATATCGCATTTTGCTGCGGCTAAAGTAATGCTTCTAAATTCTGCAACTTTTAAAATAAGTTTAAGATCGTCTATCTGCATATTATCTATTTTTATTTGATAATGTTTCAATTATTATGCTGTTTATTTTTCACAAAGCAAAGCGTATATTAGCTGCCATTCGCACTAAGCACTTATTACTCTAACCAATCGTTAATTTTTATCTGTTAAGTATGATTGTTTTAAAGTTAAATTTACCCGGAGAAAACCATGACTCACCCTATTATTAGCGATTTAGAAAAACGCCACACGGCCAAACATTATGATGCAGCTAAACGTATTAGCGATCACGACCTTAACGTAATTTATGAAGCTATGCGTTTATCGCCTTCATCAATTAACTCACAACCGTGGAAGTTTATTGTTATTGAGTCTGATCAAGCTAAGCAACGTTTTCATGACAGCTTTGCAAATATGTTTCAGTTTAATCAAAAGCACGCAAAAACAGCATCGCATATTGTGCTTTTTGCTCACAAAACTAACTATACCCGTGATGATTACGCACACGTTATAGACACAGATATTAAAAATGGTCGCACGCAAAGCGAAAACCGTGAACAAGCTTTTGGCGCGTTTGCGTTTGTAGATATGAATACCGATGAGCAAGGCAATAATGCAACTTGGACTAAAGCGCAAACTTACATTGCACTTGGTAATACCATGCACGCAGCTGCTCGTTTAGGCATTGACTCTACCCCAATGGAAGGCGTAGATGCGCAGTTACTTGGTGAAATTTTTGCGAAAGAATTAGATGGTTACGTATGTGATGTCGCATTAGCGCTGGGCTATCACGATAGCGCTGAGGACTATAATGCTAAGTTACCTAAATCGCGTTTAGACGCTGAGCAAGTAATTCAGGTTTTATAATCGCGTTCATCGCCCGTTTTTAATAATTTAAACCCCTGTTTAATTAAATTAAACAGGGGTTTTTTATTGCAGTTAACTTACTTTTTGTTGTGCAATTTGAATGTACTGCACTAAATCCTCTATCGATACCACTGGCATATTATGCTTATTTGCATAACCGCTCACCTCAGGTAAACGCGCCATTGAGCCATCGGGGTTAGTTAGCTCGCAAATAACGCCGAACGGCTTTAAACCCGCAAGTTGCATTAAATCTACAGATGCTTCGGTATGACCACGGCGTACCAGTACTCCACCCGTTTTAGCTTTTAAGCCAAATACATGCCCTGGGCGCGATAAATCCTCAGGTTTAGCATTGTCGGCTGTGGCGGCTTTAATCGTTGTAACTCTATCGGCTGCAGAAACGCCAGTAGTTACGCCCTCTTTGGCCTCAATGGTTATGGTGTAAGCGGTATTGTTTTGACTGGTGTTATGAGTAACCATTTGCGGTAGGTCGAGCTGTTTTATGCGCTCCTCCCCCATGCATAAACACACAATGCCGCTGCCTTCGCGGATCATCTCAGCCATTTGGGCGGTGGTTAAATGCTCGGCTGAAAATACAAAGTCACCTTCGTTTTCACGGTTTTCGTCATCAACAACCAATACGCCTTGGCCTTGCTGTAGTGCGGTAATGGCATTTTCGACGCGCGTTAACGGCTCGCCAAATTGAGTAAGTAGAGACTGAATCATCATTATATTCCTGATTAAAAATAAATAGATTCAGGACACTGAAAGGATCGATAAAATAAACTCTAAAAGCATTAAAGTATAAGTACCAACAATAACTTAAATTAAAAAACATAAATAGCACACAGCCAAAAACCACGCACTATTAACGCTATATTAAGCCATATTCTCTTTCATCCGGACTGTAACCGTCGGCTCTGGCATCTCACCAGATCTGCTGACCTTTGATATTATATAAAACAACAAAGCGCTCGCGGGCTTATTTAAACACTACAAATGTAATTAAAATAGTGAATTAAACATACCGCCGGTGGGGAGTTTCGCCCCGCCCTGAGAATGTACTTAAATAACGAATTATAAAAGCCAGCTTATTATACCCCTGTATCGGCACGTTATTCAAAGCCAATTAAGAGAGCGACGTATTTAATGATGCTTTTATTACTCTGCCTTCGTTTATATCGGCAATTAATGTGCAAGTAGCACCGTTAATTAAATTTAAGTTAGGTGCAATATGGCCTATATCTGCATCTATAATAACCGGAAACATACAGCCCCCAAGCGCTACATTTAATGCGTGGCGATAGTCAAATTCGGGGTTTTTGCCTTGTGTAATTTCACTGCGGCCGATAATTATACCGTTAATGTCGTCAAATATACCGGCTAGTTTTAACGACAGTAAAAATCGCGCTACAGTAGTGGGGGTTAACTCTGAATTTTCTAAGTATAAAATTAGCCCTTCGGGCGCGCTGTGCTTTTTAAATTCATGCAGGTCTAAAAATGGTGAATCGAGTAATAAACCCACGGTATCTAGGCAGCCTCCAAATAAACGCCCCGACATTTCGATAGTACGCTGATCAAAGTAATTTAAGCATTGCCACTGAGTCGTCTCGGTATAATTAAATAAAGCTTCTGGATGCTGTGCATAATCGGGGGCTACTTTTTGATAATGTCTTGATGGTGCCTGTGTAAACTCACTATTTGCTGCATAACTTAGGGTTTCAAATATTTGTAAGCAATACGGGCTTTTTTCGTTTGGGTGCAATTGCATTAAATTGGCACTATGCAGCGTTGCCCATTGGCATTTAGCAGTGAGTGCACAGGCCACAGTACTCACATCTGAAAAGCCCACAAGCCATTTGGGTTTAGCCTGTTTAATGGCATTAAAATCAAGTTGCGGCAGTATTTCCATCGCAAGCTCGCCACCAAAGGGAGGCATAATTGCATCAATACTATCGTCAACTAAAAAGCCCATTAACTGCTCTGCATGGGCTTTGGTAGCTAATTCTGCTGTTGCTTCGCTGCGCCGTAAAAACGCCCCCTCAATTACTTCATAGCCACGCTGTTTTAAACCGTTTATTACACTCTCTAAACGAGCATGATATTTAGCCGCGATCCCTTCTGAAAGCGAACACACCGCAATTTTAGAACCTACTTTTAAAGGTGCCGGGTAAAGTATATTAGCCATTATTTATCCTTATTTGAGAGGACGTTAAACCGTATTGCTCCATATCAGCATAGATCAAATTGATGGCAGATGAATAACCTAAAGAAATTTTAGTTAAAAGTAATTGGTAGAGGGGAAATGTGCAAGAATAAATTCAAACTAAGTTTTGCGCTAATTACTGAGTGTTAAGTGATTAGCGCAAAACATATAAACCTAAAATTTTTGATTTAACCAATTTCTAAAAAATAGTTAACTACGGTAAAGTAAATCCACATCCCCGATATATCAACAATTGATGCCAATACAGGGCTCACTAATACCGCGGGGTCTAGCTTAAGTGCCCGCGCTAAAATAGGTAATAACCCCCCTAGCGTAGTAGAAATAGTTACCTGAATAAACAATGCCACTGCGATGGCCATCGCAATTATATTTAAATCGAACCCACCGGCAGATTTAACATCGCTAAAAAATAAGATGCGAATAACCATTACGCCCGCCACCGCTAACGCAAGACACACTGCAATTTGGCTTTCTTTAAGAAACACAGCAAACCATTGTCTTTTTTTCAGCTCGCCTGTTGCTAACGCCCGTATTACCAAAGTAGCCGCTTGTGAGCCTGTGTTACCGCCCGCAGCCGCAATAACCGGCATGTACACTGCCAACAATACTAACTGGCTTAATGTGTCTTCGTATTGAGTAATAATTAACCCAGACACTATACCTAATAACGCTAATACTATGATCCAGCCAATACGCTGCTGCACATGCCCCAGTGCCGAGGTATTTAAATAACTTTGCGCTGTTTCAACTTCTGAGTGAATAAAACCCAACTGATGCGCATAGTGTCGAGCGAGTTTGTCGTAACCGTCTTTTTCTAAACGACTTATTAAGTCTTGTACATAAGTAATTGAACAGTGCTGTAAAATAGCAACCGCTTCTTCAACATCCATTATTGTTAATAAGTGCACTTGTTTATTATAGCTGTGCGCTAAAAACACTTTTCTAGCCGCCCCTATTTCTGCTTGAGAAAAGTGTGGGTTATTTTCTACGTAGTTTTTGCTCATTACCGTCATGGCGAATCTCCCGATTGGCTAATGCTAGGCTAATTGTATTTTATTTAAATTAATAACATGGCGTTCAAACAGTTAAAACTACTGCTTAGCTAATAGCCATTTATTAGGAGTAAAACACATTAGCATAAGGTAACGACCATCAAATAATGAAACTATATGACTGATTAATATACCAGCGTACTAGTAACTATAATCAGCACTTTAATAAGGCTAATTTCATTATTTATATCTAGGTGTCTGAGAGAAGAAAAATAGGAAAGAATAAAATTACTCTACCGCTTAGGTAGATTTATAGAAGATAAATACCAATACGGGTTATTTTTCTGCCCTCAATCTAGAGGGATGGTCGGTATCGTTCATAAATATCTCCGAGTAAACTGCTTAATTTGCAGCCTGTATATGGTAACAAAGTAAAATTTTTAAGGCCAATTTATAAGGGCTGTTTTAACACTTTTAAACACTTTAAAACAAAAAAGCCAGTGTATTAATACACTGGCTTTTATTTACGCGTAAAGTGAGTTATTAAATATACTCAACCTCGATGATTTCGTATTCAACGGTGCCTTTAGGGGTTTCAATGTTCACAGCATCATCTGCTTGCTTACCAATTAAACCTCGTGCGATCGGTGAATTAACCGAAATACGATTATCTTTAATACTTGCTTCGTCATCACCAACAATCTGGTATTTAACTTCAACATCAGTTTCAACGTTGACAATAGTAACTGTTGTACCAAAAATAACTTTGCCGGTATTAGGCATTTTAGTTACATCAATTATTTGTACATTTGAAAGCTTAGCTTCAATTTCTTGAATTCGGCCTTCACAAAAACCCTGTTGCTCACGCGCAGCGTGATACTCAGCATTCTCTTTTAAGTCACCATGCTCTCGTGCAACTGCAATATCGCTGACGATTTTAGGACGGGTAACTGTTTTTAATTCGGTAAGTTCTTTGCGCAGTAAATCTGCACCACGAACTGTCATCGGAATTGTTTGCATACTTTTTCTCACTTAATCCCAAGGCCGCAATTTAACGGCCTTGGCACATTTCCTTAGTTCAATCGCAGGTGTAGTTCTTGAACTGACGTCACCTTCCCACGGTCATCTGCTTGGTTTGCTGTACAGTTTGCAAACGCCGCATTTAAGGTCGTAGTATAGTTGGTTTTGTGCTGTAAAGCACCACGACGTAACACCTTCGAATCTTCAATCGCTTGGCGACCTTCTGTGGTATTAACAATATAGCTATACTCGCCACTTTTGATTCTATCAAGAATGTGCGGGCGCCCTTCAAATACTTTATTTACACGGCGAACCGCAATGTCAGCATTTTCAAGTGCAGCAGCTGTGCCACCTGTTGCATCTATTTCAAAACCAAGGTCTGTCATGATTCTAGCTAGTTCAACAATACGTGGCTTATCGCTATCACGCACGGATAATAGCGCGCGACCACCGCGTGGTAAAGTATTGCTTGCACCTAATTGTGCTTTTGCGAACGCTTCGGCGAAAGTATCACCAACACCCATCACTTCACCGGTTGAACGCATCTCAGGGCCTCGGATTGGATCCACACCTTGAAACTTAGCAAATGGTAAAACAACTTCTTTTACGCTGTAATATGGAGGAATAACTTCTTTAGTTATACCTTGGCTTGCCAAAGACTGACCCGCCATACAACGTGCAGCTACTTTTGCAAGTGCAACACCGGTTGCTTTTGATACAAACGGTACGGTACGTGCAGCACGTGGGTTAACTTCAATTAAATACACTAAGCCATCTTTTACAGCAAACTGAGTATTCATTAAACCAACAACACCAAGTTCAAGTGCCATATCAGTAACTTGCTTGCGCATTACATCTTGTACTTCTTGCGATAGCGTGTGAGCCGGTAATGAACATGCTGAGTCACCTGAGTGAACACCCGCTTGCTCTATGTGCTCCATAATACCGCCAATAATTACTTGCTCGCCGTCGCAAATTGCGTCAACGTCAACTTCAATCGCGTTATCTAAAAAGCGGTCTAGTAATACTGGTGCTTCGTTTGAGGCTTGTACTGCTTCGGTCATGTAGCGACGTAAGTCTTGCTCGTCGTATACAATTTCCATGGCGCGACCACCTAGTACATACGATGGACGTACTACTAATGGAAAGCCAATTTCAACTGATTTTAAAATTGCTTCTTCAGTTGATGTTACCGTAGCGTTTTCTGGTTGCAGTAGATTTAAACGCTCGACTAATTGTTGAAAACGTTCGCGGTCTTCTGCACGGTCTATTGCATCTGGCGATGTACCAATAACTGGCACGCCATTCGCTTCAAGTTCACGCGCTAATTTAAGCGGTGTTTGACCACCGTACTGCACAATTACACCCACTGGCTTTTCAACACGTACAATTTCTAGTACGTCTTCAAGGGTAATTGGTTCAAAGTATAAACGATCTGAGGTGTCGTAATCGGTAGATACCGTTTCAGGGTTACAGTTAACCATAATGGTTTCATAACCGTCTTCACGCAGTGCAAGCGAAGCGTGTACACAACAGTAATCAAACTCAATGCCTTGACCAATGCGGTTAGGACCGCCACCAATCACCATGATTTTGTCACGGGTTGTTGGGTTGGCTTCACACTCTTCATCGTAAGTTGAGTACATGTAAGCTGTGTCTGAACTAAACTCTGCAGCACAGGTATCAACACGCTTGTATACTGGTAGAATGTTTAGTAAATGACGCTTTTTACGAATTTCAGCTTCTGATACGCCTGCAATTTCTGCAATACGTGGGTCAGCAAAACCTTTACGCTTTAACTTGCGTAGGAAGTCGGCATTTAAGCCTGCCATGCCTACGTCGCTAATTTTTGCTTCGTCTTTTAAAATGTCTTCTATTTGTACTAAGAACCAGCGGTTAATTTTTGTCAGCTCGTAAACATCCTCAACGCTCATACCATGGCGCATTGCATCGGCAATATACCAAATACGCTCTGCACCTGGCTCGCGTAGTTCACGAATGATAATTTCTTTTGCTTTAGGGTCGTCAAGCGCCACAATTGGGTTAAAACCAGTTGCACCCACTTCAAGGCCACGTAATGCTTTTTGTAATGACTCTTGTTGGTTACGACCAATCGCCATTACTTCGCCTACTGATTTCATTTGCGTGGTTAAACGGTCGTTCGCACCGGCAAATTTTTCAAAGTTAAAGCGAGGTATTTTTGTAACTACATAGTCAATTGCCGGCTCAAACGACGCTGGTGTTTTACCGCCAGTAATATCATTTTGTAGTTCGTCAAGTGTGTAGCCTACGGCTAATTTTGCAGCAATTTTAGCAATTGGGAAACCCGTTGCTTTTGACGCTAATGCTGATGAGCGTGATACGCGTGGGTTCATCTCAATGATAACCATACGGCCATCTTCAGGATTAATACCGAACTGTACGTTAGAACCGCCTGTTTCAACACCAATTTCACGTAATACCGCCATAGAGGCGTTACGCATAATTTGGTATTCTTTGTCGGTTAATGTTTGCGCTGGTGCAACTGTGATCGAATCACCCGTGTGCACACCCATAGGGTCAAAGTTTTCAATGGTACAAACAATAATACAGTTGTCGTTTTTATCACGTACAACTTCCGTTTCGTATTCTTTCCAACCAATCAGTGATTCATCAATTAGCAATTCGTTCGTTGGCGATAAGTCTAAGCCACGCTCACAAATTTCTTCAAACTCTTCTAAGTTATACGCTACACCACCACCAGTGCCGCCCATAGTAAAAGAAGGCCTGATAATACACGGTAAGCCAATGCGAGTAATGATGTCTCTTGCTTCATCCATTGAATGAGCAATTTCAGCACGTGGGCATTCTAAACCAATGTTTTTCATTGCTGTATCGAAACGTTCGCGGTTTTCTGCTTTGTCGATTGCATCTGCTGTTGCGCCAATTAACTCAACGCCGTGCTTAGCCAATACGCCGTGCTTGTCTAATTCAAGCGCACAGTTTAATGCTGTTTGCCCACCCATAGTCGGTAGGATTGCATCTGGCTTTTCTTTTTCGATAATTTTTTCTACAACTTCCCAGTGAATTGGTTCGATGTACGTCGCATCTGCCATATCAGGGTCAGTCATAATTGTTGCTGGGTTTGAGTTAACTAATATAACTCGATAGCCTTCTTCTCTCAGTGCTTTACACGCTTGTGCACCAGAGTAGTCAAATTCACAAGCCTGACCAATAACAATTGGGCCTGCGCCTAAGATAAGAATGCTTTTTATGTCGGTACGTTTTGGCATTATTACTCCGGTTAAATTAGTGTTTACGCGCTTGCATCAAATCGATGAAGTGATCAAATAATGGGGCGGCATCGTGCGGGCCTGGGCTTGCTTCAGGGTGACCTTGGAAGCTAAACGCTGGCTTATCTGTACGATGAATACCTTGCAAAGTACCGTCAAATAACGATGTGTGCGTAGCACGCAGGTTATCAGGTAGCGTAGTTTCATCGGCAGCAAAACCATGGTTTTGTGCGGTGATCATCACTACATCACGTTCTAAATCTTTAACTGGGTGGTTGGCACCATGATGGCCAAACTTCATTTTGACTGTTTTAGCACCTGAGGCAAGCGCTAATAATTGATGGCCTAAACAAATACCAAAAATAGGGATTTCGGTTTCTAAAAGGGTTTTAATTGCATCAATGGCATAAGTACACGGTGCTGGATCGCCCGGGCCATTAGATAAAAAGATACCATCAGGGTTTAATGCTAGTACGTCAGCGGCAGAGGTTTGCGCTGGTACTACAGTCAATTTACAACCACGATCTACAAGCATACGTAAAATATTACGCTTAACACCGAAGTCGTAGGCAACAACATGAAACTTTTCATCAGCCGCGTTTAAGGTTTTAAAACCTTCGCCTAATGTCCAGCTTGATTCGCGCCACTCAAACATTTCCTTGGTTGAGACTACTTTTGCTAAATCCATACCTTTTAAGCCTGGGAAGGCTTGCGCGGCTTGAAGCGCTTTGTTTTCGTCTAATTCGTCACCGGCTATAATACACCCGTTTTGAGCGCCTTTATCACGCAAAATACGCGTTAGTTTTCTGGTGTCGATGTCCGCAATACCTAAAATATTACGTTGTTTTAAGTAATCATCTAACGATTGCTCGCTACGAAAATTACTTGCTAGCAGTGGCAAATCACGGATCACTAGGCCTTTGGCCCATATTTGATTCGCTTCTTCGTCTTCGCTATTAGTACCCGTATTACCTATATGTGGGTACGTCAAAGTTACGATTTGTTCCGCGTATGATGGGTCAGTCAAAATTTCTTGATAACCAGTCATAGACGTATTGAATACTACTTCACCTACTGACATGCCGTCAGCGCCGATTGCAGTACCGCGAAACACTGTGCCGTCTTCTAGGACTAACAGAGCGGATTTAGTCAAATTAACCTCCTAACAGTAAAAAACGAGGCTAAGCAAAATGCTTAACGCCCCGCCAATACCCAGGCGATTGTTAAAGCGAGTTTTTGTGGATAAAGTTATTTTATAAACAGTGTTAAATGACGCCGATAACGAGCTTTAAACCTTAATCATTTTTTCTTGCCTTAAAACGACTTTATTCCCACTGAACCCTGCTTTTTTCAAGCCACTTGGGTATAATTGGAAACACGCGATTATTAATTTTTGGCAAATTGGCTGCATTTTACATTAAGTTTTCTTTTAGATCTAACGCTATTTAGTAAATTATAATAAATAACTGCTTGTACCTTTATTCAGACCCAAACAGCTGAAAGAACAAGTTAACTACTTCAAATCTAGCACATCTTGCATATCATAAAGTCCTGCGGGTTTATTTATTAACCAGCCTGCAGCTCTTATAGCACCTAATGCAAAGGTCATTCTTGAGCTTGCTTTATGGGTTAATTCGAGTCTTTCGCCCATTGTTGCGAAGTATGCGGTGTGTTCACCTACTATGTCGCCGCCTCTGAGCACCGAGTAACCAATTTCATTTTGCGACTTAGCCTGCTCAACTTTGCTGCGGTCGTATACGGCAACTTTGTCGTGATCCCAGCCTTTTGCATCTGCAATGGCTTCGCCAATGGCCAGCGCAGTACCCGACGGCGCATCTATTTTATGGCGATGATGCGCTTCAAAAATTTCAATATCCATATCATCGCCAAACTTTGTAGCGGCTGTTTGCACTAAATTAAGTAATACATTTACCCCCACACTATAATTGCGCGCAAATACGATAGGAATATGGTTTGCAGCCTCGTGTAGCAATGTCATATCGGCTTCGTTTAGCCCGGTGGTACCAATTACCATAGGGACACCTTGCTTAACCGCAGTTTGTAAATGTGTGCGCATGCCGGCTGGCAAAGTAAAATCAATTAATACATCAACATTCGTAATATTAGCTTCATCGCTAAAGGTTACTGTTTTATCTGCAGCACTGTTGAGTTGATTAACATTAATGCCTAATAACGGTGAACTACTGCGCACATAAGCGGCTGCAAGTTCACTATGCTCTTTTGTACTTGCTGCTTCTAATAAGGCTGAGCCCATTCTGCCGTTGGCACCAAAAACACCGATTTTATTTTTTGTCATTACCTTACCTAATATTTTAATTTGCAGCACCTTGTGGCTCGCGCGAAGATACTATTGGTCAATTAACACTATTTACTAGGCTAGATATTACCTAAATAGCATGTAATAGTCAGGTCACACTTTTAATTTAAGTAATAATACCAGTTTACTTTAGCCGTCTATACATTTAAACTTCTTTTCAGCGTCGATTTGGTCTTTGGCTTGCGGGCGCAGTGGTCTCCTAGTTTAAGTACAGTGGAGGATTCGCTAAACACAGCTAAAAGAGGAGTTTTTGGCTGTGATCTTTTTTCAATAATACGAGGAATATGATGCAGCCATCATTTAACAAAAATAAAGCAATACTTTCTTTGCTTCCCCTACTTACCTTTGTAGCGATATTTTTAGGCTCAGGCTTATATTTACAATCACAAGGGGTTGATTACGCTTTTTATCAATTACCTGCACCTGTTGCTATTTTACCCGCCATTATTCTGGCTTTCATTTTAAATAAAACCTCAATAAACCAAAGCGTCGAAACCTTTATTAAAGGCGTAGGTAATAACAACATAATTACCATGTGTTTAATTTACTTATTAGCGGGTGCGTTTTCTGCTGTTGCCGGTGCCACAGGTGGCGTTGATGCGGTTGTTAACGCTGGTTTGTCAATTATTCCACCTTCTTTATTACTCCCTGGATTGTTTTTAATTGCCGCCGTTATTTCTACCGCCATGGGTACTTCAATGGGTACTATTGGTGCTATTGGCCCTATAGCGTATGCAGTATCGGTTAAAACAGGTATAGATCCAGCACTTATGGCCGGTACTATAGTGTCGGGCGCGATGTTTGGTGATAACTTATCGATAATTTCAGATACCACTATTGCGGCCACCCGTACTCAGGGCTGTGAAATGAAAGATAAGTTTAAAGAAAACCTTAAAATAGCTATTCCAGCCGCTATTGTCACAATTGCGTTGTTGTTATATTTAACACCCGCTGCTCAAGTTGTTGAAACCAAAGATTACGACATTTTATTAGTGTTGCCTTATGCGTTTATTTTAGTGCTTGCGGTAATGGGCTTTAACGTATTTGTAGTTTTGCTTAGCGGTATTATTTTTGCTGCACTTATGGGCTTTACTGGCAGTTACGAAGGCGCCAGCTTTGTAAAAGATATTTATAAAGGCTTTACCGACATGCAAGAAATATTTTTGCTGTCGATGTTTATAGGCGGTCTGTCTGAATTTATTCGCCTTAATGGTGGCCTGGATTACATAGCGCAAAAAATCCAAGCAATTACTAAAGTGATTGCTAAGTGGCATAGAAAAGTGGCAGACCAACTTGGTATTGCGGCGTTAGTAATGGCCAGTAATATGTGTATTGCTAATAACACAGTGTCTATTATTGTTACCGGCCCAATTGCTAAAAAGCTTGCCGATGATGGTAACATTACAGGCAAACGCTCAGCCAGTTTGCTCGATATATTTGCCTGTGTAACGCAAGGTACACTGCCTTATGGCGCGCAAGCCCTATTACTGGGCGCTACATTTAAAATTAGCCCATGGGAAGTATCAACTTCTTCTTACTACTGCTTTATATTAGCTTTTAGTGCGATTGCGGTTATTTGTCTGCGCAGAAATAAAGCATAAATTAACGCTACTGCGTTGTAGCTTAGTGATTAAGCTACAACGTGTAATATAATAATTAACAAACCACCTCCCTTTGCTTATACTAGCGCTCCCGCGTGTCACACTAATTATTATTATGAAACTAAAAAAATTACTTCCCGCTTTATGTTTAAGCACTTGCGCTTTATCTACCTCTGCTATTGCTGCTAACTGGAGCAGCACTGCTCTACACATTAATTATGGCGAACAAACAAACCCATTTACAGAGCAAGAGTCAGATACCGCTGTGTATTCTATTCAGCATGCATCTGGTTATGATTACGGCGATAACTTTTTCTTTATTGATTACAGTAAAGACGACCTTGAAGATGGCTTTCAAGACCGTGATTTTTATGGCGAATGGTATTCAACCGTTAGCCTATCGGCTATTACCGGCCAACAGATTGGTTCGGGCGCGTTAATTGATGTTGGTTTAACCGCCGGTATTAACGTAGCAGGAGACGCCAAGGTAATGAAATATTTACCGGGTGTTAAATTAAGCTGGGATGTACCTGGTTTTAACTTTTTTCAGACATTGGTAACTGCCTACATTGATGACAGTGAAGGCGTAGCAAAAGGTGGTGCACCTATAGAAACTAATAGCTGGATGTTTGATGTTGCGTTTGATTACCCTTTTATGATCGGCACGCAAAAGTTTAATGTAAAGGGCCATGTTGAGTACATTGCTGAGCGTGAAAATGAATTTGGTCAAGATGTGCGTGCGTGGTTTTTAGCGCAGCCTATTATTACCTGGGATTTAGGCCATGCCCTTGAAATGAAAGAAAACACTCTGTTGCTAGGGATGGAGTGGCAATATTGGCATAACAAATTTGGCACTAATGTTACAGAATCGGTACCACAACTTCATGTTGAGTGGACTTTTTAAGCTTTAACTAGGGTCTTATATTGACTCCCTAATAGCTCTTTACTCAATAAATAAAGATTAGCACTGAATATAAAAACCCTGTAAGTAAATTACTTACAGGGTTTTTATTTGTAGTTAAACTAAATTACAGCTTACATTGTGGTTTTTTACCCTGTGCTCTTGCTGTTTTTTGCTCACCTAAAGCTTGGCTCATTTGTGCTTGCAAGTCTTTAATGCGGCTTGCTGGTGCTGGGTGAGTTGATAAAAACTCAGGTGTTGCGCCACCACCCGCTTTACTCATATTTTGCCATAAAGTAACTGACTCTTTTGGATCAAAACCAGCTTGCGCCATTAAATCCAAGCCGATTTCGTCAGCTTCTGATTCGTGCGAACGACTAAACGGCAATACAACACCGTATTGTGCACCCAAGCCCAAACCCTGCATAATTTCGTTACGATACCCAACATTACCCATTTCAAGAGCTGCACCGCCAATTTGCATGCCGGTTTGTAGCATTGAGCTTTGCGATACACGCTCGTTCGAATGCTCTGCAATTACATGCCCTACTTCATGGCCAAGCACTGTAGCCACTTGGTCTTGGTTAGTAGCCACTTTTAGCAGCCCCGTATGCACACCAATGTAACCGCCTGGCAATGCAAACGCATTCGCTGAGTCGTCTTCAAATACCACTACTTCCCATTTTTGCGAAGCGTACTGCTTAGGTAAAACAGCCACTACTTGCTCGGCAATACAATTTACATACGCGTTAGTTTGTGGATTTTTATTGATTGGCTGATTTTTTTTCATCTCAGCAAAACTGGCTGTGCCCATTTCACTCATTTGTTGATCAGAATAAAGCGCAATTTGGGTGCGCCCTGTTGGTGATGTTTTACAGCCAGCCAGCACTGCAGTAGCTAATATAGCTATCACGAGTTTTTTCATTATATTCCCTCAAATCATATTTTTTGTTAGCGCTAGAATAGCAAATACCACCGCAGTTTAAAATAATTGCTTTTTAGCAAGTAACAATAAAATTTTGTTGTTTATTTAACCTGAACTCTGGTTAAGAGATTTACTAACGTATTGAATCATAGTTATATTTAATTTTATTTTCTCTAGCCAGAGATTTTCAGTGAAAATAAGGCAAATTTACGCGTCAATAGCTGGCCTATTGCAAGTAAATTCAACGCAGTTAGCGCTGAAAATAGCTGCTCGAGATAGGTTTATTATCCGGATCTCAGGTTATTTACTCATTACAATTAACTTAGCAGGCAAACTAAGTTTATCCAATCAGCATGCCCTGTTACACTATACATCCTGTTTAGTAATGATTGAGTTTATACATGCCTGCATCGGCTTCGTCTTTTAACACCCGTATTTTATTGCCTTTACTAGCTAGTATTGTGGCAATTACGCCTTTAGCTATTGATATGTATTTACCGGCAATGTTAGTTATTGCAGGCGACTTACAAACCAGTATGCCTAACGTACAAATATCGTTAAGTATTTATTTAGCGGGCTATGCATTAGGGATGTTATTTTTTGGCCCTATTGCCGATCAAATTGGTCGCCGTAAATTGGCTAAAATTGGCTTAACTTTATTTGGTATAACGTCATTAGCACTTGCCTTTACTACCGATATATATGCATTTTGGGTCTTGCGTACCGTACAGGCATTTACCGGTGCAGCGGCAACCGTGGTAGTTCCTGGGATAATTAGGCATATTTACCAAAAAAACACCGCCAAAGGTATGTCTTATGTATCGATGATTATGATGGTAGCGCCATTACTTGCACCTTCAATTGGTTCGCTTATTTTAGGGTTTTCTGTTTGGTCTACCATCTTTTTAATTTTAGCGGCCTACAGCTTTATTATTTTAGCTTTTGTGCATGTGTATTTAATCGACATTCCTATTTTTAAAAATGACCTTAAAGGGCTGCCATTATTTTTTAATAGTTATAAAATAATACTGAGTAACAAAGATGCACGTGCCGACATTTTAAGCTCTATGTTTGTATCGTTTGGATTTTTTTGTTTTTTAACCTCAGTACCGTTTGTATATTTAGACTTATTTAAAGTATCAGAGCAGTTATTTGGCATTTTGTTTGCATTTAACGTTATAGCACTCATGTTTGGGAATTTTTTAAATACTCGTATTGTGCCGCGAATTGGCTCTCGTAAAATGCTCTACTACGGATTAATATTTGGCTTACTTTCGGGCGCTGCGTTACTTACTTTTAGTATTATGCAGCTGTCGCTTTACTTTATTGTTGGTGCTATTGCACCACTTATGATGAGCTTAGGCATAATAGCCAGTAATGCTGACTCACTTATTTTAATGAAGTTTGAAGCAAATACAGGCACAGCAACCGCAGTTATTGGTACGTTACGCTTTGGTAGCGGTGCTTTGGTCGGCCCCCTATTAGCTATACTACATGCTAAAAGTGCCGTGCCTTTTTCAAGCTTGATGTTTGGTGCTGTAATACTAACTGTTTTAGTGCAATTGGTTCACTATTTAAATAGCAAAAAAAATGCCTCAAATTGAGGCATTTTTTAAATCATTAATAACAACTTAAGCGTCAGCTGCTTTAGATACCATAACCATAGCTGGGCGCAATAAACGTCCGTTTAAGGTGTAGCCTTTTTGCATTACCGCTAATACAGTATTTGGCGATACATCGTTGCTTGGCTGAATTGACATAGCTTGATGAAATTCTGGATTAAACTGCTCACCTTGTGGGTTAACAATTTCAACGCCAAATTTTGCAACAGCGTCGTTAAAGCTTTTTACCGTCATGCTAATACCTTCAAGCACAGGTTTTAGCGTTTCGTTTTCTTTATCAGAAAACTCAATTGCGCGCTCTAAGTTATCAATAACCGGGAGTAATTCGTTAGCAAACTTCTCTAGTGCAAATTTATGTGCTTTTTCTACATCTTGTGCTGCACGACGACGCATGTTTTCAACATCAGCAGCGGCGCGAACTACACCGTCTTTTTGATCTGCTATTGTTTGCTTTGCTACTTCAAGCTCTGCATATAACATTGCAATTTCGGCTTCAGGGCTTTGCTCTTGCTCTGCGTGTTCTTCTGCTGCTTGTACTGCGGCTTCAACGTCAGCTTCCATTTTTGCTAGGTCTTCGTTTAGTTCTACTTCTTGTTCTGGGTTTTGTCTCTGCTCAGACATAAATATGTGCTCCAATTCTTTACAACTGCGGTAATTATGGGGATTGAATTAAAAGATTCAAGAGTTAGATGTCTCAATTGATTTAAATTCTTGGATTATTTTTTCGATTGGCGCTGATTTTGGACAAATTACACAAAAACGACTCTGATATTCTTGATTTTGAAAGTACGGCAAGCTAATCACAATCAATTCGTTACACTCTGAAAAAGGTAGGTTTTCAGTATTAAGTACCGACACCCCATTTTTAAATACTAGCTTGTCTTCAACAAAATTTAAAAAAGACACCCCAATGTTTAGGCTTTGCTCGCAATCTATTTGTTTATACAAATAGTTTTCACCAACCACAATACTATTATCAGATCCAAGCTTTTGGCTTAGTTCACGCGTCCATTGGTTTAGTGAATCATGACAGTTACGCGGCGCAGTATTAGCCATTGCCTGCATACGGTACAAGCCTTCTATTAAGGTTTGTTGGCTAAATACCGTATTTAACCACGTGGCAAACTGATAACGCACATTATCACTTGCGTCATCGGGCTTATTAATACAAATGTTATGACTTTGCCCTGCTCTGTCTATTAATAAGATTAACCAATCCGTGGAATCAAAATCGAGCACTTCCACTCTAAATACTTGTTGCGAGCGTACTTGTGGCAAACCAACACAACAACACACCTGATAACGCTGACTTAAACCATGCGCTAATTCAACTAATTGTGTTTGCGCAGGTTGCCAGTAATTAGCTATGTCGGCGAGTGCAAAGAATTCCTCAAACCAATAATCAAATCCGTAGTCTGTTGGCACGCGCCCCGCTGATGTGTGAGGTGAATAGAGCAAACCCACTTTTTCTAAACGTGCCATGGCATTACGTACTGTAGCTGAGCAAACTGCCATACCTTTTAGCTTGGCAATTTTTGTTGATGGCACAGGTAAACCCTCACCATTACAATACGTGCTCATTACAGCCGCAAAAATTTGTTGATCTCGTGGGTTTAGTTTCATGGTTACTGCATCTTGTCTCATGTGCTTTATATCGGGGCAGAGCTTCTTAATTTCAAGTGATTAGCTATACGACACCTAAATTAATGAGCTGCAGGATTAATTCATGGCAGTATTGCTAACGATCTGTATTTTCAAACACTTCTGTTTTAGGTTACTCTACAAATATTAAAACTTGCTGTGTATTTATTATGGATTCTCCTTTTCGCACTATCGGCCTTATTGGTAAACCAAATCATCCAGATGCGGCGGCAACCTTACAACGCCTGCATACATTTTTACTTGCGCTTGGTTTTGCAGTTATTGTAGAAAAACGTACAGGAAGCCAACTTATTGATATACCCAAAAATAAGTTAGTTAAACTGGTCGACTTAGGTGAACAAGCTGATTTAGCCATTGTAGTAGGTGGCGATGGCAATATGCTTGGCGCAGCGCGTGTATTAGCACGCTTTGATATAGCCGTTATAGGTGTAAACCGAGGCAACCTTGGGTTTTTAACCGATTTAAACCCCGAGGGTTTTGAAGCCAGTTTAGAGCAGGTACTCAGCGGCGAGTATATTGAAGAAAAGCGCTTCTTACTTGAAGTAGAAGTGTATCGTCATAACGAGCTTAAAAGTGCTAACTCTGCTGTAAACGAAGCCGTTTTACATGCCGACAAAGTAGCACACATGATTGAGTTTGAAGCCTTTATAAATAACGATTTTGTGTTTTCTCAGCGCTCAGATGGACTTATTGTATCTACCCCTACCGGCTCAACTGCTTATTCACTATCAGGGGGCGGCCCTATCCTTACTCCTGAGCTTAACGCAATAGCGCTAGTGCCTATGTTTCCACATACTTTATCGAGCCGTCCGCTGGTAGTTGATGCCGATAACGAAGTACGCTTAAAACTAAGCCTTGAAAACACCGATAGCTTGCAAGTTAGCTGCGACAGCCATGTGGTGCTCGCCGTTCTACCCGGTGATGAGGTAGTCATTAAAAAAGCCGATAAAAAGCTGCGCCTTATTCATCCTAAAAATTACTCTTATTACAACGTATTACGCCAAAAGCTCAATTGGGGCAGTCGTTTATACTAATTCTATTGCTAAGTATCGTGCTTTAGATCAAAATATATTTTTTATAAAATAGCTAACCAAATCAGGATTGTGCGGCAATGACTTATATTGTTTTTTTTGCTTTATTATTATTAATTACATTATTAGCTAGTTATTTAATTGTTGAAAATAACCGCAAAAAAGCCATCGAAGCGAAAAAAAAGCTTTTTAATGTTCGAGTATCACAAGTTAATACTCGCTTAAAGCTAAAGCTCAATGAGTTACTTGACGCTAAGCTTATCCGCCCCAAATACCTGCCACGTATACAAGCAATTGTAAGTAATTTTTTTGTGGTGCAAGCTCACACAGATGAAAACCTAAACCAGTTAGAAAGCACTGCCGATTTACTTATTAATGTACTGTCGAACGAGTTAATTAAAACTTATCAAAGCAACTACTCACAAAATTTAGTCGATAACATACAGTACTTTGTAGCAGAACTTCCCATGCAAGGTATTTTATATAACAAGACTTTTTATCAAACTATTTTACCCGCTCTTATTGTTAATATTAAAACAGAAGACATAGAACAACTCGCTGATAATATTAATAATGCTGACGAAATAAGCGACATTAATAGCCACTCTAAAATTATTCAAGATAAAGAAATTGCGTAAGTCATAAAAATTTAATTTGCAAAAAATCAAAACACTGTATAAATTAACAGTTAATTGACTGGATGGATAAACAGTATGTTAATTGGTTTAGAAATTAAAAACTTCGCAATTGTAAGTAATTTAAGTACAGAGTGGCAAAACGGCATGACCGCAATTACCGGTGAAACGGGTGCGGGTAAGTCGATTGCTATTGATGCCCTTTCGCTATGCTTAGGCGAGCGCGCCGAAGCCTCTGCTGTGCGCCCAAACACAGATAAAGCAGAAGTATGCGCGCAATTTGATTTAAGTAATTTGCCCCTCGCTCATGCTTTTTTAGAACAACATATGTTGAGCAACGCCGATAACGAATGTTTATTGCGCCGCGTGGTATGTAAAAATGGCCGCAGCAAAAGCTATATTAATGGCAGTGCTGTAACAGCAGCGCAACTAAAAGAGCTTGGCCAGTATTTAATTTCGATTCATGGGCAACATGCCCACCAACACTTGTTAAAAGCCGAGCATCAACTGCAGCTACTAGATGCCTATGCTGGACATCATAACTTGGTCAGTGACGTTAGCCAAAGCTATAAGCAATTTGCTAATTTACAAAAAGAATTTAAGCACTTACAACAACAACAGCAGCAACAAGCTGCGCAAAAACAACTATTAGAGTACCAAGTAGCAGAGCTTAACGAGTTTGCCCTACAAGAAGGTGAATTTGAACAAATAGAAGCTGAGCATTACAAATTAAGTAATAGCCAAACGATTTTAGAAACGTGTCAACGTGAGTTACAACATTTATACGAAAGTGATGAGCAAAATGCTTGTTCGTTATTGCAACACAGCGCGCAACAATTTTCTGAGCTGGCACAATATGACGAAACGTTAGCAAGTGTAGCTACATTGCTTGCAGAGGCCGCAGTACAAGTAGAAGAAGCTAGCCGAGAAGTACGCAGTTACACTGAACAGGCCGATTTAGACCCAGCTCGCTTAGTAGAGGTAGAAAACAGATTAAGCGGCGCTATGGATTTAGCGCGTAAACACCATATTAAACCGCAAGCATTGGTTGAGTTTCACCAAGCTATTAGCCAAGAGCTTGAGTCTATTAGCAATAACAGCTCTCGCTTAGAGCAGTTAGAATCTGAAATTGAAAACACACTTAGCCATTATCAACATGCTAGTGAACAACTAAGCCAAAGCCGCCGTGAGTATGCTAATACACTAAACCGCTTAATTAGTGACAGCATGGCAAACCTGTCAATGGAAAACGGCATATTTGAAATTGCCCTAACTCAAGAAACCGAACGCGCACCCAATAGCTTAGGTTACGACAATGTATCGTTTTTAGTGTCAACCAATCCAGGGCAACCATTACAACCATTAGCAAAGGTTGCTTCGGGTGGTGAGTTGTCGCGTATAAGTTTAGCTATTCAGGTCATTATTGCGCAAAAAGTCACAACACCTACCCTCATTTTTGATGAAGTTGATGTGGGTATTTCTGGGCCAACGGCCTCTGCTGTTGGTAAGTTATTGCGTCAATTAGGTAAGTCTACCCAAGTGATCTGTGTTACCCATTTACCGCAAGTAGCCAGTAGCGCGCATCAACAATTTTTTGTTGCTAAAGAAATAGCAAATGGAGAAACCTTTACCCAAATGCTGCCTTTAAACAAAGATGGCAGAGTTAACGAAATAGCCCGCCTATTAGGGGGTGACAATATAAGTAAAACAGCAAAAGCAAACGCTAAAGAGCTAATAATGGCACACGCTTAATATTAGTTTGTGCATTTATTTTGATAAGTGATTAGTAGGATTAAGGATTAAAATGCAAAATACAGTTGCCTACTTTTGTTTAACTGCGGGCTGGTTAGTGTTAATCGTTAGCCTCGTTTTTCTGATTTTGAGTACCTTTAAACATACTCACTTTAAGCAGATTTTATTGCGCTATTTAAATACAGCATTGGTTTGGCAGTTATTGGTCACGCTGGCTTTTATAATGAATAATACAACAGCCACTTTAAACAATTTTATTATTAGTTGTGGGGTAATAATTACATTGCAATTACTATGTAATTTAGCCTGTTATTTAGGTTTAAAACGCGCAAAAGCAAAAGGCCGGCCCTCTTTGGATTATTTTTCTATGGACTAAGTGTTCCTGCATTTTATTCAAGCAATAAATAAAGTACTTACAGTGGGGTAAAGCGTTTTAATGTGGTGCTTTGATGTTGGCTTTTAGTAGGTGTTTTATTGCTGAGCTATTCAACTTTTTAAGTCTAAAAGCTAATGTTGCAGCATTTACGCACGTCTAATTTGGTTTGGCTGGTAAGTTTTTAATGATTAATTTATCGATAATAAACGATTAATAAAAAACAATAAAACCACTATAAAAGTGGTTTTATTGTTTTAGCAAAATTTTGTATCAATACACCTTAAAAAGCGTGCTTATCGAGATATTATTCTGCGTCAGCTTCTTTATATTTAGCTGCTGTTTCAGTAATTAATGGTTGTAATTCACCCCGCTGAAACATTTCGATGATAATATCACAACCACCAACTAATTCGCCATCTACCCATAACTGTGGGAATGTAGGCCAATTTGCATAAGCAGGAAGCTCAGCACGAATGTCTGGATTAAGTAAAATATCAACATATGCAAATGGTTCACCACATGACATTAACGCTTGCGATGCTTGTGAAGAAAAACCACAGTTAGGCAACTTAGGCGATCCTTTCATGAAAAGGATTATTGGGTTTTCTGAAATTTGCTGTTTAATTTTATCAATGGTTTCCATCTACAACCTCAAAATGACGATAATTTAATATACCTAAGGCCTTGAAAATAACTCAGTGAGACCATAGATCTATAACTTAAAATGGGCAAATAAAGCCGCAATTGAAATAGTCTTTAGCAATAGCATTGCTGTTTGCTAAAACTTGAGTAGAATACTCAACAATTATAGTAACACTATATTCCCGTTTGGTATAGATAACTGGCCTGTTCCAACAGGCATTACGTATTACTAAATGGACTATTAACTAAAAGAAGATGGAGATAAAAAATGGCATTTGAACTACCGTCACTACCATATGCAATTGATGCACTTGAGCCACATATTTCAAAAGAAACTCTTGAGTTTCATCATGGTAAACACCACAACACTTATGTTGTTAAACTTAATGGCTTGATCCCTGGCACTGAGTTTGAAAACAAATCTCTTGAAGAAATCGTATGTTCATCAGACGGTGGCGTGTTTAACAACGCTGCACAAATCTGGAACCATACGTTCTACTGGAACAGTTTATCGCCAAATGGCGGTGGTGCACCGACTGGCGCGGTTGCTGATGCAATCAATGCTAAATGGGGCTCTTTTGATGCATTTAAAGAAGCATTAAACGACAAAGCAGTTAATAACTTTGGTTCTAGCTGGACTTGGTTAGTTAAACTAGCTAATGGTTCACTAGACATAGTTAACACTTCTAACGCTGCTACACCATTAACTGATGATGGTGTTACTCCAATCCTAACTGTGGATTTATGGGAACACGCTTACTACATCGATTACCGTAACGTTCGTCCAGATTACCTTAAAGGTTTTTGGTCGCTAGTTAACTGGGAATTCGCGAACGCTAACTTCGCTTAATTAGCCCTTAAAAGCTAAATTTAAAAAGACGCTGCGGCGTCTTTTTTTATGCTTGGTAAATTACCATCTCCTTGTACAAGTACCTCTTATATTAAAAAGTCAAGATCATAATTTTTAATATAAATTTTTAATTTTATTGCACAAAAATTCAAAATCGTGACTAGACTTTAAGAAGTTAAGCTATTTTTAAAGTGGGTTTTGGAGGTCTTTATGACGATTTTTGATCATTACCAAGCACGATATGAAGCTGGACAAGAAGAAGAGTACAGTATTGCTGAGTTTTTAGATATTTGTAAAACCGACAAATCTGCCTACGCAAGTGCCCCTGAGCGCCTACTAATGGCAATTGGCGAGCCACAAATGATAGACACAGCAACAGACGCACGCTTAAGTCGATTATTTTCTAATCGTGTAGTAGCACGCTACCCTGCCTTTGCTGATTTTTATGGTATGGAAGATGCCATCGAACAAATTGTTTCTTATTTAAAACACGCCTCTCAAGGCCTAGAAGAATGTAAACAAATTCTTTATTTATTGGGTCCGGTTGGTGGTGGTAAATCATCTATTGCCGAAAAACTGAAATACTTGATGCAGCAAGTACCCATTTATTCTATTAAAGGCTCCCCTGTAAACGACCACCCGCTGTCATTATTCGATCCGATTGAAGATGCTAAATTACTTGAACAAGAATACGGCATTAAACCACGCTATTTGAAAACTATTATGTCGCCTTGGGCCGGAAAACGCTTAAAAGAATTTAACGGCGACATTAGTCAATTTAAAGTGGTTAAGCGCTACCCTTCTATTTTAAATCAAATAGGGATTGCCAAAACTGAGCCTGGGGATGAAAACAACCAAGATATTTCGGCATTAGTAGGTAAAGTAGATATTCGCCAACTAGAACATTTTGCACAAAATGATCCCGATGCTTACGCCTACTCTGGATCTTTATGTTTAGCAAACCAGGGCTTAATGGAGTTTGTTGAGATGTTTAAAGCGCCTATTAAGGTACTGCATCCTCTGCTAACAGCCACCCAAGAGGGTAACTACAACGGTACTGAAGGTATTAGTGCTCTGCCCTTTAACGGCATGATACTAGCCCACTCTAACGAATCTGAGTGGCAAACTTTTAAAAACAATAAAAACAATGAGGCATTCCTAGACCGGGTATATATTGTTAAGGTTCCTTATTGCTTACGTGTTACCGAAGAAATTAAAATTTACGATAAGCTACTTCAACACAGTGAGTTGTACAACGCGCCATGCGCCCCGGGAACACTTAAAATTTTAGCGCAGTTTTCAACGCTATCACGATTAAAAGAGCCTGAAAACTCGAGCCTTTTTTCAAAAATGCGAGTGTATGACGGCGAAACCCTAAAAGACACTGATCCTAAAGCTAAATCGTATCAAGAGTATCGAGACTATGCTGGGGTTGATGAAGGTATGACAGGACTTTCTACCCGTTTTGCTTTTAAAATTTTATCGCGAGTATTTAATTTTGACACCCTAGAGGTTGCTGCAAATCCAGTACATTTATTTTATGTGTTAGAACAACAAATTGAGCGTGAGCAGTTTGCATCTGATACCGAAGAGCGTTATTTGAGCTTTTTAAAAGGCTATTTAATTCCGCAATATGTGGAGTTTATTGGTAAGGAGCTGCAAACCGCATACTTAGAGTCGTACTCTGAATACGGACAAAATATTTTTGACCGTTATGTTATTTACGCCGACTTTTGGATTCAAGATCAAGAATATCGCGACCCCGATACTGGCCAACTATTTGACCGTGATGCCCTTAATGCAGAACTTGAAAAAATAGAAAAGCCAGCGGGTATTTCTAATCCAAAAGATTTTCGTAACGAAATAGTAAACTTTGTGCTTAGGGCTCGAGCGCACCATAATGGTAAAAACCCACTGTGGACCAGCTACGAAAAATTGCGCACCGTGATCGAGAAAAAAATGTTCTCTAATACCGAAGATTTGCTACCCGTTATTTCGTTTAATACCAAAACCTCTGCCGAGGATCAGCAAAAACACGAAGACTTTGTTAATCGTATGGTCGAAAAAGGCTACACACAAAAACAAGTGCGGTTGTTATCTGAATGGTATTTACGGGTTAGAAAATCGCAATAACCTTCATATTGGTAGTTTAGGAGGTAATTAATGGCGCATTTTATAGATAGGCGATTAAACGCAAAGAATAAAAGCACGCTTAATCGCCAGCGCTTTATTAGGCGCTATAAAAAACAAATTAAAGAAGCGGTTTCTGATGCGATTAATAAACGCAGTGTCACCGACGCAAGTTCGGGAGAGAGTATTTCTATTCCGCAACGCGATATTAGCGAACCTACATTTCATCAAGGAAAAGGCGGCAATAGAGAACAAATACATCCAGGGAACGATCAGTTCTCTACTGGCGATAAAGTAGAGCGCCCTAAAGGTGGGCAAGGTGGTGGCGCAGGAGGCGGTGAAGCGAGCGACTCGGGAGAAGGCCAAGACGAATTTGTATTTTCGATTTCAAAGGATGAATATTTAGATTTATTGTTTGAGGATTTAGAGCTGCCAAACTTGCAAGAAAATCAGCTCGACAAACTAGTACAAATGAAAACTCATCGCGCTGGTTTTTGCAGCGATGGTATGCCAAGTAATATTGATATTGTACGCTCACTCAAAGGCTCGTTAGCACGGCGCGTGGCCATGAGCGCAGGTAAAAAGCGTTTATTAGCAGAGCTTGAAGCTCAGTTAGTTATTTTACTTGCACAAGCACATCCTGATAAAGCTGCTATTGTGCTGTTAAGTAGTGAAATTGAACTGATTAAAAAGCAAATTAAGGCAGTGCCTTTTATTGATAATTACGACTTACGTTTTCGTAATTACGAAAAACGCCCTCACCCTACCAGCAAAGCCGTGATGTTTTGTATTATGGATGTGTCTGGCTCTATGGATCAGGCCACAAAAGACATGGCTAAGCGCTTTTATATTTTGCTATATCAGTTTTTAACACGCAGCTATAAAGACATTGAAGTGGTATATATTCGCCATCACACGCAAGCTAAAGAAGTTGACGAACAAGAGTTTTTTTACTCCCAAGAGACCGGCGGCACGATTGTTTCGAGTGCCCTTAAACTCATGGACGAAATAATTAAAGAGCGCTACAACTCTGAACAATGGAATGTGTATGCCGCGCAAGCGTCTGATGGTGATAACTGGGCAGACGACACACCGCAATGTGGACAAATTTTGCGTAATAAATTATTAAACGCAGTGCGCTATTTTGCCTATATAGAAATAACCACACGGGCGCATCAAAGTTTATGGCGCGAGTATCAAGACATAACCCAAAGCCATGCTAATTTTGCCATACAACATATTCAAAGCGTTGAGGATATTTACCCTATTTTTAGAGAGCTATTTAAAAAAGGTCGTCAGCAGCAAGGGGCTGCATAGCCTAAGCGAGGTAGTAAATATGAAGGATAAACATATAAGTGATGGCCCAGATTGGACTTTTGAGTTATTGGCCCAGTACCGTGATGAAATAGCCCGTGTTGCACAGCACTATCGCTTAGACACGTACCCTAATCAAATTGAAGTGATCACCGCTGAGCAGATGATGGATGCCTATTCTAGCGTTGGTATGCCTATAGGCTATAGCCATTGGTCATACGGTAAAAAGTTTATTCAAACTGAGCAAAATTATAAACGCGGTCAAATGGGATTAGCCTACGAAATCGTCATTAACTCCGATCCATGTATTGCCTATTTAATGGAAGAAAACACCCTGCCCATGCAAGCACTGGTTATGGCGCATGCTTGTTATGGGCATAATTCTTTTTTTAAAGGGAATTACTTATTTAAAACCTGGACCGACGCCGGCTCAATTATCGATTACCTACTGTTTGCTAAAAAGTACATTAGCCGCTGCGAAGAAAAATACGGTATTACTGAGGTAGAAACCCTGCTCGACTCTTGTCATGCGCTAATGAATTACGGCGTAGACAGATACAAGCGCCCGCAACGTATTTCATTATTTGAAGAACAAAAGCGCCAGCAAGAACGAAAAGACTATCTACAATCACAAGTAAACGAGTTGTGGCGCACTATTCCTGCTCAACAACAAGAAGCTAAAAAGCATGAGCGTCATTTTCCACAAGAGCCACAAGAAAATATTTTATACTTTATTGAAAAAAATGCGCCATTGCTAGAGTCATGGCAGCGTGAAATCATTCGGATTGTACGTAAAATATCGCAATATTTTTATCCGCAAAAACAAACCCAGGTGATGAATGAAGGTTGGGCTACATTTTGGCATTATACTATTTTGAATCACTTATATGACGAAGGAAAATTGACTGATTCATTTATGATGGAGTTTTTACAAAGCCACACTAATGTGATTTATCAACCACCTTATAATAGCCAATATTACTCGGGTATAAACCCTTATGCTCTGGGCTTCAATATGATGGTAGACATTCGCCGTATTTGTGAGCAGCCAACAGAGGAAGATAAACGCTGGTTCCCGCAGTATGCTGGCAGTAATTGGCTCGACACGCTGCACTTTGCTATGCAAAACTTTAAAGATGAAAGTTTTATAAGCCAGTTTTTATCACCTAAACTGATCCGTGACTTTAAATTATTTACTATTGTTGATCATACAAATAACCCTCATTTAGAAATAGGTGCTATTCATGATGATAATGGCTATAAAGCAGTGAGAGAGGCGTTATCGGCGCAATATAATTTAAGTAATCACGAGCCTAATATTCAAATCTATAATGTTGATATTAGAGGCGACAGATCTCTTACATTACGTTATGTGCCGCACAATAATATTCCGCTCGCTAACTCACACGATGAAGTACTTAAACATCTTTACCGTTTATGGGGATTTAAAGTAAAGCTAGAGCAAGAGTCGAGTAGCGGTGAAGTTTCTATTCTTAGTCAATGTCCAATAGATGATTATCGCCACACTACACAGTAAATAATCTAGGGGCTGTTGATCTTTGTAGTACATATATCAATCAGCCCACATTGGTAGCCACATCATAGTAAATGCTAAAGCGAGCATTGAATGATAATTTCGTTCAAGCTTTTCATACCGCGTGGCTATC
>NZ_JACJDO010000069.1:0-9210 GCF_014163535.1 Pseudoalteromonas sp. SR45-4 | reverse complement strand
TTGAGGAGCAAGGTTTATATTCAATGGAAAAAGTAAGTACAGGATGGCTTGCTCAATCGGCGTTTAGAAAATAAGCCGAAGGGATAGAAGAATACAGGAGCCGTATACGAGGCCCGTACGTACGGTTCTGTGAGAGGGATGAGGCAAAAGCCTCACCCTACTCGATGATTTTTAGAATTTATAAAGTAAGCACAAGCTATTTAAAAAGTGAAAGCGTACTTAATGCTTGCATGCTAAAATTCTGCTTTATATAACCGTGTAATTGAGGTTTCTATTGCCTACTACTGATTATCAACAAGTGTTGAATGACATAACCCAAGAGGTAGCTCCTTTATTATCACAAGGTAAAGTGGCCGATTATATTCCGGCGTTGGCAGAGGTTGATCCCGAGCAGTTTTCTATTGCTATTTACACCACCTCAGGCGAAACATTTTGCGCGGGTGATTGTACGCAACAATTCACTATTCAATCTGTATCAAAAGTAATGACATTAACGCTAGCATTACAACGTTATGGTGATGAACTATGGCATCGCGTGGGAAAAGAGCCATCAGGAACTGCATTTAATTCGCTTACTCAGTTGGAATTTGAAAAAGGCATACCTCGTAACCCATTTATTAATGCAGGTGCGATTGTAACCTGCGATGCTTTATATAGTCGCTTATCGGCTCCGATGCATACTATGCTTGAAACATTTCGGGCTTTATCGGGGAATAGGTGTATAGCAATAGATAAAAAAGTAGCAAACTCAGAATATGAGTTTAGGCATAGAAATGCGGCTATGGGGCATTTAATGAAGTCATTTGGTAACTTTGAAAACGAAGTAGATGACGTGCTTTGGGCTTACTTTAACTTTTGTGCAATTGAACTAAATTGTATTGAGCTGGCAAAAGCGTATAACTTTTTAGCTAATAATGGGATTGATAATACCTCAGGTAAACGGGTGTTACCGAGCCGTCAAACTAAGCAGCTTAACTCTTTACTCTTTACCAGTGGTTTATATGATGCAGCAGGTGATTTTGGCTATAGGGTAGGTATGCCGGGGAAATCTGGGGTGTCTGGTACGGTTTTAGCTGTATTGCCTAATAAATTTACGGTTGCGGTATGGTCACCAGGGTTAAACTCTTTTGGCAACTCGGTGGCGGGGATAGCAGCATTAGAGCTGCTATCTAAAAAACTCGATATTTCAATATTTTAAGGAGTTATAGCTCCTTAAAATATTATTTATCCCAGTAGACTAGTTCGAGGCAATCTTCGCGCTCTGGTAAACCACGAGATAAGCGAGGAGAGTGCTGCACTAATACTTCAAAGCTTGCTCTATTAGCGTATTTACTTATTTGTGACAATGACGAATAGGTAATTGCTTTTTGCTGGTGTTTTGCTGAGTTACTGACGTTTATTTTATGATAAACATTGGCAGATAAATCATGTAAAACAGCTGCTAATGCACAATCACCAGCACCATTGGTGTTTTTGATTGAATCAGGGCCACCCATAAATGGGGCTGTGTGGCTATAGGCTCTAATTGGATCATCGCAGTCAGCTTTGCGCATAGCACGTGAAAACTCATAACGATTAAAATCTGGGATTGCACCAGGTAATAATGTGTACTCAGTTTCGCGTTTTAATTGCTCGTCAACGTAACCTGCCATGAATAAGCCTTTTTCGCCAGCAGTACAAATTACCAAGTCGACCCAATCAAGCGCTTTATCAGCAGCTAGAAGGGGATCTTCAAAACCAGTAATTGCCAAGCCTTCCTCTTCGTTCATTGCAAGAATATCAACATGTTTTTCAACAAAGTTAGCCCACCAGCTTGGATCTTGTTCAATTAAGAATTTAGTTCCAAGTGTAAGTACCACTGGCACACCAGCATCATTAGCGTATTTAACCGCTTGTATAGTGGCTTCTGTCATGGTTTCTGCACCTTGAGTGCGCATTAAATAAGCACTGATCACCAACGCAGATGAATTTTCAATAAGGCTTTTATCGATTGATTCAGGGCGTAAGTGGTTCATTAACCCTGCACTGATAGCAAAGGTGCGCTCACCAGTTTCATCAATAAGTGTAAAGCAGCGACCAATTGGTCCATCTACTGGCTGTAAGTAATCTAAATCTACGCGGCTTGAGGTATTACATAAAAAGCGATAAGCATAACTGCCTATATTTATGTTTTCACTCATTACGCCCAATAGCACAGATCTGTCATCAGCAAGTACTGAATAGTTGTGCATAGTATTACCAACGGTTCCGCCAGCATACTCGTAGTCAACCATTTCATGTAACTTTAAACGCTCATATAAGGCGTTGGTGACGTCACTATCTATAACTTGTGACATGCCTCGTTGCAGCTTAAATTCATCAAGGAAAGCTTGATCGACCTTGGCTTCGATATCGACAACAATCTGATCGATTCCGGTAATATAGCTACGGTGTAATCTTTCTGTGGCGTTAAGTTGATTAGTTAGTGGATCTTTGGCTTCCACTGGAAAATAATGTTTATGCCTGCGACGTCCAGGAAATTTCATTTGCTACCCGTATTGTGAGCTAAATAAAAAAAGCGTGAGATTATAGCGCGAATCCCCCCTTAGGAGCCACGATAAACCGTTTTAATTTGTTTTATTTTTGCAATAAATGCCGTAATTACGCACTTTAATTAGCTAACTTGATATAATCCATGCATAAAAAATAATTAAAGTAGCTTCAATGAACGAACGATTTGATGACAACTATTGGATGCAACAAGCGTTAACGTACGCAAAGCAAGCAGAACAACTAGATGAGATCCCTGTTGGTGCCATTCTTGTTAAAGACAATCAGCTTGTTGCTGCAGGGTATAACCGTTCTATTACTGATAATGACCCATCAGCTCATGCTGAAATGATAGCTGTACGTAAAGGCGGTAAAGCACTTAATAATTATCGTTTAATTGATTGCACGCTTTATGTGACCTTAGAGCCATGCTCTATGTGCGCGGGGTTATTAGTGCACAGTAGAATTAAGCGTTTAGTGTTTGGTGCTGCCGATGCTAAAACAGGATCTGCTGGCTCGATTATGAATTTGTTGCAAGAGCCTAAGCTAAATCATCAGGTGGAGGTATTAGGTGGTGTACTAGAGGGGCAGTGCGCTACTATTATATCTGACTTTTTTAAGCGCAGAAGAGCGCAAATTAAGGCAGCCAAAAAGGCTGCTCGTAATAGCAATGAACTTTAACTTGCTGCCATTAAAGCATCTAGCTCTGCCATTTTTTGCATTGCAAACATGCGGCGGCGCCAAATTATTTTTTTATGTAAATTACGCAGCATAACGCGGCGTCGAGTTGCTGTTGAGTTAATTGTTTTTCGTTTGAATCTTTGCGTGCGTTTACGTTTTAGCATGTTTTCTCCTAATGCAATAATGAGAAATGCACAAATTATATCCAAATTACTCAGATGTTTATCATTAATTAATGTGAATATATAATTAACACACATTATTGAACATTTGATGACAAGTAAACAGTTTTTTAATTACCCAGGGCGTATTTATTAGAGTAATGAATTAGTTGTTATTATTATCGTTTGTCAGTTTACTATTTTGCTTCAACCTCATCCCCAATTTTAGGGGCAACTACAGGTGCTTCTGGTTTTTCTTCTATTGCGTTATTTTCATCAAGCCAAACTAGGGCATCGTAATAACGGCGAATATTATCAACATAGCTCACCGCAACATCACCACGAGAATAGCCATAACGCGTTTTTCGGTAGTAACGTTTTTTAATTAGTAATGGTAAGCGCTTTTTAACATCGGCCCACTTATCAGGGCTTGCGCCTTGTTGTTTAGTAATAATTCGTGCGTCGTTTACATGTCCCCAGCCTACATTATACGCAGCAAGTGCGAGCCAGGTTCTGTCTGGTTGTGGAATACGATCAGGGATACGTTTAATTAGTTTACTTAAGTATTTTGCGCCACCGCGAATATTTTGCTCTGGCTCTAACCTATTAGTAACCCCAACTTGCTTAGCAGTATTACGGGTTAGCATCATAATTCCTCGCACCCCAGTTGGTGATTTTGCTCGCGGGTTCCACATAGATTCCTGATAGCTTAATGCTGCGAGTAAACGCCAATCAAGTGTTCCTGCATATTGTTCAAACCATGGTTGGTATTTAGGCAGTGTTTCTTTTATTGCTTCAATATAGGCAAGTGTATTTACGTAGTTAAATTGACGAACGTGACCAAAGTATTTTTCTTCAAGTACATAAAGTTGATTATTTTGTTTTGCTTCACCAAAAAAAGGGACTAATAAAGCATAAAGCGAATCGTCATTTGATTTACGCAGCATCCACGCGATCGGGTCGTTATGCGTAATTGAAAAACCAATACTTAAATTAGGGTGATAACGACGAAATAACGATAACGTATGGGTGTCGGCTAAAGTGTAATCTATTTCGCCATCAATAACGGCTTGTAGTAACTCTTCTTCGTCAAATTCTTCGGTTTCGCTCCAGTTAAGTTCTGGATTGCTTTTTTTTACTTTTTGTAAAGTAAGTGAGTGACTACTTTTAGCTATAACCATGAGATTACCAGTTAAATCATCATAGTCGCGTGGTCGCTCTATACCTTGTTTATACACTAGTTTTTGACTAATGGTTCGGTAGGTAGGGCCAAAACGATATTGTTGTGCACGTGTTTTATTATAGGTAAGGCCTGAGGCAATTAAATCGAGATCACCGCTTTGCAGGCGTGCAAACATGTCTGATAAATTAAAAAATGGGACTATTTCAAGCTCTACACCTAAATAGTCTGCAAAGGCCTGAGAAAGCTCGTATTCAAAGCCTTGCTCACCTTGTACTGCCTGATAATAGTTACTGGCACTGGCTAATGTACCCACTCTAATTTTGTTTTGCGCTTTTATTTGGGCAAGTTGAGTCGACTGCTCTTGTATATCGCATGCACACAACAGCATAACTAAAGTAATAATTATGATTAGTTTTTCTTTCAACATTGTTTGCCTCTTTAACGCCCTAATCCCCGTTATAACAAAACTTAGCCATTACGTCACTTAGCGTTTAGTTTTATTCGTTTCGAGTGCTGTAAATAAAGAAAAAAAGTTAATTTTATGAAAAGCGAAATTATGAGTTAAATCTAAGTGCTACTTAGACTATAATGTTGCCCTAAAATATCGTTCAATCCCTAACCCCGGATGAAATTATCTATGTTGATCCTTCGTGGTGCACCAGCACTTTCAGAGTTCAGAGTTAATAAAATTTTAGCGCGTTGCCAACAATCGCAACTTCCTGTCACCAACGTATATGCTGAATATGCGCACTTTGCCGACTTAACATCGCCATTGAGTAGCGCTGAGCAAACCAAGCTTGAAAAACTATTAACCTACGGTCCAACTATTGCTGAGCATACCCCAGCAGGTAAACTTGTATTAGTAACACCTCGCCCTGGCACTATTTCGCCTTGGGCTTCTAAAGCAACCGACATAGCCCATAACTGTGGCTTAAAGCAGGTTCATCGTGTTGAACGCGGTATTGCTTATTATGTTGAAGGTGAGCTAAACGCAGAGCAACTTTTACAAGTAACGGCGTTATTACATGACCGTATGACCGAAGCAACCCATAGCCAGTTTGAGGATGCTGCGCAACTATTTCGCAGTGATGCACCGCGTCAAATGTCATCTGTAGACATTTTAAGTGGTGGGCGAGAAGCGCTTGCAATTGCTAACGTTGAACAAGGTTTTGCCCTTGCAGATGACGAAATAGATTACCTAGTAGAAAACTTTATAAAGTTAGGCCGTAATCCTAACGATATCGAATTGTTTATGTTTGCCCAAGCAAACTCAGAGCATTGTCGTCATAAAATATTTAATGCAGACTGGACAATCGATGGTGAAGAGCAGCCAAAGTCGCTGTTCAAGATGATTAAAAATACTTTTGAGAAAAACCCTGAAAATGTATTGTCGGCATATAAAGACAATGCCGCGGTAATGAAAGGCTCAAAAGCGGGGCGCTTCTTCCCCAATGCGCAAGGTGAATATGCGTATCATCAAGAAGACATCGAAATACTAATGAAAGTTGAAACTCATAATCACCCAACCGCCATAGCGCCATTTTCAGGTGCTGCTACAGGCTCAGGTGGTGAAATACGTGATGAAGGTGCTACTGGCCGTGGTTCTAAACCTAAAGCTGGTTTAGTTGGATTTACTGTTTCTAACTTACGTATTCCTGGTTACGAGCAACCGTGGGAAAGTGATTTTGGTAAACCTGGGCGTATTGTCACCGCTTTGGATATTATGACTGAAGGGCCGCTTGGCGGCGCTGCATTTAATAATGAGTTTGGCCGTCCTAACTTGTTAGGTTACTTTCGTACCTATGAAGAGCAAGTGACAAGCCATAATGGCCTTGAGGTACGTGGTTACCACAAACCAATTATGCTTGCCGGTGGTTTAGGTAATATTCGCACAGACCATGTACAAAAAGGTGAAATTCCTGTTGGTGCTAAGCTCATTGCTTTAGGTGGCCCAGCAATGAACATAGGCTTAGGCGGCGGTGCAGCATCAAGCATGGCGTCTGGGCAATCAAATGAAGATTTAGATTTTGCTTCAGTACAACGCGAAAACCCAGAAATGGAACGTCGTTGCCAAGAAGTTATCGACAAATGTTGGCAGCTAGGTGATGAAAACCCAATTGCGTTTATTCACGATGTGGGCGCCGGTGGTTTATCAAACGCATTTCCTGAACTAGTAAATGACGGTGGCCGTGGTGGTAAGTTTCAACTACGCGATATTCCAAATGATGAGCCAGGTATGGCACCACACGAAATTTGGTGTAACGAATCGCAAGAGCGTTATGTACTTGCCGTAGGTGTTGAAAATTTTGACCGTTTTGAAGCTATTTGTAAGCGCGAACGAGCACAGTACGCGGTAATAGGCGAAGCGACTGCTGAGCCACACCTAACGGTTGCCGATAGCCACTTTGATAATAACCCTGTTGATTTACCACTAGACGTATTATTAGGTAAAGCACCTAAAATGCATCGCGATGTAACCTCAAAGCAGGTTGTAGGTAAAGCACTTGATGTTACAAATATTAATGTAGCAGATGCGGCGCAGCGTTTATTGCGCTTACCAACCATTGCAGAAAAAACCTTCCTTATTACAATTGGCGATCGCTCGGTAACAGGCTTAGTAGCGCGCGACCAAATGGTTGGCCCTTGGCAAGTGCCTGTGGCTAACTGTGCTGTAACTGCTGCTACATACGACACTTACCATGGTGAAGCTATGTCGTTGGGCGAGCGCACTCCTGCAGCGCTATTAAATTACGCTGCATCGGCGCGTTTAGCTGTGGCAGAGTCGTTAACAAATATTGCCTGTGCAAATATTGGTAGCCTTGAAAATATTAAGCTTTCGGCTAACTGGATGGCAGCAGCGGGTCACCCTGGTGAAGATGCTGGTTTATATGAAGCAGTAAAAGCCATAGGTGAAGAACTTTGCCCAGCGCTTGGTTTAACAATTCCAGTAGGTAAAGATTCTATGTCGATGAAAACGACATGGAAAGATGAAGGTGATTCACAAGAGAAATCAGTAACATCACCGCTATCGTTAATTATCACTGCCTTTGGCCGTGTTGACGATGTACGTAAAACAGTGACACCGCAGCTACGTACCGACAAAGGCGAAACATCACTTATTTTAGTTGACTTAGGTGCGGGAAAAAACCGCATGGGCGCATCAAGCTTAGCGCAGGTTTATAAGCAATTAGGTGATATAACGCCTGATGTTGATAGCCCAGAGTTATTAAAAGGCTTTTATAACGCCATGCAAGTATTGGTAGCTGATAGTAAGTTACTTGCTTATCATGACCGTTCAGACGGTGGTTTATTTACCACAGTTGCCGAAATGGCATTTGCTGGCCACACAGGTGTAACTGTTGATATTAATGGCTTAACAGGCAACGACATTGAAGCGCTTTACAACGAAGAGCTTGGCGCTGTTATTCAAGTGGCTAATAGTGATTTAGATGCAGTTAATGCGGTACTTAAAGATCATGGTTTAGCGACAATTAGCCATATTATAGGTACGCTTAATAGCGACGATGCGATTGTATTTAACCGCGGTAAAAATACCGTACTGAGTAACACGCGTACAGAGCTGCGTACTATGTGGGCAGAAACAACGTACCAAATGCAGGCGCGTCGCGATAACCCTGAGTGTGCTAAGCAAGAATTTGATGCTAAATTTGATGTTAAAGATCCTGGCTTAAACGTTAAGTTAAACTTTGACTTAAACGAAGATATAGCAGCACCGTATATTGCAACAGGCGCTAAACCACCAATGGCTATTTTACGTGAGCAAGGAGTTAACTCTCATCTAGAAATGGCTGCCGCATTTAATCGTGCTGGTTTTGCTGCCATTGATGTACACATGAGCGATATTCTAGAAGGGCGTTTATCGCTTGAGCAGTTTAAAGGCTTAGTGGCGTGTGGTGGGTTCTCTTACGGTGACGTATTAGGTGCAGGCGAAGGTTGGGCTAAGTCGATATTGTTTAACGACATGGCGCGTGAACAGTTCCAAAGCTTTTTCCACCGTGAAGATACCTTTAGTTTAGGTGTGTGTAACGGTTGCCAAATGTTATCTACTTTAAAAGAGTTGATCCCAGGTACTGAGCATTGGCCACGTTTTGTAACTAATAAGTCAGAGCGTTTTGAAGCACGTTTTAGCTTAGTAGAAATACAAGAAAATCCATCGGTATTCTTTAATGGTATGGCTGGTTCGCGTATGCCAATTGCAGTATCGCACGGTGAAGGTCATGCTGAATTTGCAAACGATAACGCAGTTAAAGCAGCATTAGACTCGGGTACTGTAGCGGTTAAGTTTGTAGATAACTACGGTAATCCTACAACGCAATACCCAGCAAATCCAAATGGCTCGCCAGAAGGGATTACAGGTATTACCTCTACCGATGGGCGTGCAACTGTAATGATGCCGCATCCTGAGCGCGTATTCCGTGCTGTTGCTAACTCTTGGCACCCAGATGAGTGGATCGAGGATAGCCCGTGGATGCGTATGTTCCGCAACGCGCGTAAAAATGTAGGTTAATAACCTTACTGCTCAATTTAGGTTCATTTAAGTTGAGTATAATAAAAGGCTGCCTTGTGCAGCCTTTTTTGTTTATGATTACCTAGAACCTAGAACCTAGAACCTAGAACCTAGAACCTAGAACCTAG
>NZ_JACJDO010000068.1:0-9697 GCF_014163535.1 Pseudoalteromonas sp. SR45-4 | reverse complement strand
TAAGTTACTAAGTTACTAAGTTATTTAGTTAAGCAGTTACTAAATTACATAGCCGCTAAAACCTAGCGCTTTAAAGTACAATTTAGGAATAGTGCTAAATCCACACTCATGCAGTAGCTCGCTAAAACGCATGCGATCTAACGGATAAAATTCATTTTCTAGGCTATGACGAATATGAGTTTGTCCGGCCTCACCTAAGCCTAGTTTTGCACTAGTTAAAAGTTGCGCGTCACGCTCAAATAAGGTTTCTGGGCGCATTAAATCAGCAATATACAGTGCAGCTTCTTTGTTCAGACTTGCTTTAATGTTTTTAAGAACTTGCTTTTTATCGCCATTATCTTCTACAAACTGTAGCACTAATAAGCATAAGGCTGCATCGGCTTTAGTTTTAAGTTTTTCTAAAGGCCCGCAATGTACAGTTACTCTATCGCTTATTCCTTGCTCAGCAAACTTATCGCTAGCAACACTAAGCATGTCGTTTGAGGTATCTTGTGCGGTAAACTTCCATGTTGGATTAATGCTAGCTAATTCAATTACCTCTTTGCCAGTCCCCGCCCCTACCACTAAAATATGTGCGTTATCTTTTAATGTGGCTTGCAGTTGCGCATTAGTTAGTTGATGCAATAACTCGTAGCCTGGTACTAGTCGCGTAATGCGGCTATCGTATTGTGTTGCTTGATCATCTGTAAATGTTGGCATTATTACTTCCTTTATAGACCCCAAGTTTTTTGGGGATCATAAATACAATGGGTGTTATCAAGATAAATTAATATCACACAATTTCTACGCTAGAATAACCGCCCGGCTTTTTAGCCACATGGACTTGTGTTGCTACGCGCTCACTCATTTCGCTTACATGCGATATAACACCTACTTTTCGCCCTTGTGCTTGTAATGAATCAAGTGCATCCATTGCAACACTGAGCGTTTCGCTGTCTAACGTACCAAACCCTTCGTCAATAAACAAAGAATTGATTTGTACTTTGTTTGACGACAATGAAGCAAGCCCTAAAGCCAGCGCCAAAGAGACTAAAAATGATTCACCACCAGAGAGCGTATTTACAGAGCGTTGCTCATCGGCCATGTCGCGGTCAATAATAGCAATATCTAAAGAGTGCTCAATAGCAGTTAATTCATAGCGTTTATTAAGGGTTTTTAAATGACTATTTGCATAGTGCAGCAGTATTTTTAAAGTTTGCGTTTGCGCTAAATTACGCATGGTTTTACCGGTTGCATCGCCTAATACTTTATTAAGTAAATGCCACTGATCAACTTGCGTTTTAAGCGTAGTTAACTCAGCTTGTTTGCCTTTGAGCGTTTTAGCATTTTGGTTGTGCTGCTCAATAGCGGTATTAGTGGCAAGCAAGCTATTTTGTAGCTCTGTTTGCTGGGTATTTAATACATTTAGCTGCTCAGTTAACTCATCGTGGTTTTTTGAAGGCTTGTCAGTATTTTGATGCTCAGTGTACGATTTTTGTTGCTGTTTAAGCGCCGCATTTGTATCGGTTAGCGTTTGTGATACTTGTTCAAACTGTTTTAAGTGCGCTTTAATTTGCTCGCTACTTAAGGTTAGTAAAATAGTGACCTGTTCGTGTGTTGCATCGCTATGTTGCGCTTTAAACTCAGTAAACCACTCTAAGTAACGTGCCTCAAGGCTGGTTAGCTCCTGGGCGTGCTCTTGCAAGCGTTGCTCAACATTTTTAAGTGTAATGGCATGCTCGTCGCGCTGTTTAATTGCTTTTTCGTGCGCTTGTTGGCTGGCATTTAGCTGTGTTTGACATTGCTCAAGCTGCATGGCTAGTTTGGTTTGATAGTCGCTTGCGCTTATTTGCTCATTATTAAATAAAGCTAAGCGCTCGCTTTGCGTAATATTTTGCTGTTGCTGCGCTTTGGCTAAATCGTCATTTAATGCTTTAAGTGCGTGCTCACTTTTAGTGATTAATGGCGTTAATTGCTGTAGTTGCTGGTTTGCACTGTCGAGCTGTTTTTGGCTTTGCTCAAGCTGCGTTAGTGTTTGCTGGTATTGCTCAACCTGTTTGTTTAAATCGCTTAGGGTAAGCGATTCACTTTGCAGCTGCTGCCAAAAATCGCTGTGTTCAAATTGCGCGTTAAGCGCTGCGCTTAGCTCGTTTATTTGTACGCTTAGCTCGTTATGTTTACTGCTTAATTGGTTTAGCTGATTAGTTAACTCAACATGCTGGTTTTGTAATTGCTGCTGTGCGTGTTGCTCGGTTTTTAAAGCATTAAACTGCTGATTTACTTTTTCTTGTAAGGTACGCAGCTGTGTTTGTACTGCAAAGTACTGGGCTTTTTGCTCGCTGAGTTGCTGGTAGGTTTCATCAAGCTGCTCGGTTGTTAACGCGTTAAGCTCGGTGCGAGCCTCTTGCATGGTCGTTTTAATTTCTAGCTGCTTAGCCTGTGCAATTTGTATTGCTTGGCTATGTTGCGTTTGCTCGGCCACTAACACAGCATGTTGTGTTTGGTGCTGATGCAGCTGGGTTTGGGCGCTATCGCGTTGCTGTTTTGCATTGTTATAAGCTGTTTCAAAATCGGCTATTAAGTTATTTAATTGCTGGTTTTGAGTGCTTGCATATGGGTGCTCAGTTGCACCGCACACTAAACATGGCTCGTTAGGAGCAAGTTGTGTACGTAAGTGTTCTACATTTTCACTGGCGCGAAGGCGTGCTTGGCTAAGCGTGTATTCGTTGTGCTTAAGCGTTTGCTCGCACGAAGCCAAATTTTGTAATAATGCGTTTTGCGCTTGCTCACTTTGGATAAGTTTTTCTGCAACGCGTGTTTGCTGTTGTGTGCTGTATTTTAGTTCATGATTAAACTGTTTATAGCGCTCGCGTTGATCTTTTAAGTAATCAATATTTTTAAGCTTTACATCGCACTGTTCAATATTAAATTGGCGTTGCTGCTCATTTAATTGGTTAAGATTTTTTTGCTCACTAGCAAGTAGCTGTTCTTGTGACTCAACCTTTGCATTTTGCGCGGTTAAAAGCGTCGCTTGCTTAGCCTGCTCAGCCACTAACTTTTGGTTTTGATGTGCCGTTGTTTTTAATTGCTCAGTTGCGTTTAAAAACTGATTAAAACTGTGCTGATAGTAATTCCAATCATTGGCTAAAGGTTTTAATTGTGTATGCGTAGTTAACCACTGCTGATGCTGGGCACTTAATTTTGTAGCTTCATCAAGCACAGATTGGCTTTGCTTAAATTGCTGCTGCAAATCGTTTAATTGTAATTGCTCTTTTTCGCTTTGCTGGGTAAGGCTTGCAATGGTTTGTGCTTGAATAGCTAATTGACTGTCGAGCTCGCGCGCTTTAGCAATAATAGGCTCAGCAGTTTGTTTTTGTTCTTTAGCTGTTTGTAATATCTCTTGGTGCTTACTAAGCGTATTAGCATGCGCAGTAATTATTGCAGTGTGATCTATACTTTTTAAGTCACTTACTTTCGTACTTAACTCAATATTTTGAGCTGTTAAACTTTTAAAGCGACTGCGGTTATCTTTAATTTCAAGTGCGCTTTGTGCTTGTTTAGCTTGCTCACTTTGCTGAGCAATAGCATTAAGCTCGTTTTGCGCTTGTTGCTGGTTTTGCTGTGCTTGTTTAAGTGCTTGCTCAAGCGTATTGGCTTGTTTATACCAATTTAAATTTTGCTCTGTAGTTGTTAAGGTTTTTTTAGTGTGTTCAATTTGCAGTTTTAATTCATTAAGCGAAGTTTGTTTAGCGGCTAATTCATCTTCACTTAGTAATGTGTAACTTGCTAAACTCGCTTGGAGTAATTCAAACTTTTCTTTTAGCTCTTTATTACGCTCAAAAATACGTACACCAATACGGCTAAATTTATCGGTACCGGTTAAGCATTCTAAAAGCTGTGCGCGCTCATCGCCGGTGGCTTTTAAAAACGCGGCAAATTCGTGTTGCGCTAATAACACTGCTCGCGAAAACTGATCAAAGGTTAAGCCTATTTTGGCTTCTATTTGTTTTACTGTTTTACTTTTATCTGATGAAATTAACGTATCATCAGGTAACAAATAAAGCGTATGCTGTGCTGCTTGTAAATTGCCGTCGCTTTTGCCTCGCGAGCGATTAACGCTCCAACACGCTCGGTAACTTTCTTTATCTTGTCCTACAAAGTCTACTTCAGCAAAGCCATTAGACGTTCCTCGCCTAAGTAAATTACGTGCGTCATTAAGCCTAATGCTGTCGCCTTGAAACTCTACCTTATTGCCTCTATCGCCACCTAACCTTGCGGTTTTAGCATATAAAGCTAAGCAAATAGCATCTAAAATAGTACTTTTACCTGCGCCGGTATCGCCGGTAATTGCAAATAATCCGGCGTCTTTTAGCGGGGCTGCTAAAAAGTCTATTTCGGCATCAACAATAGAAGCTAAGTTATGAATACGCACTGCGGTTATTTTCATAGTTGCTGTTGCTCCTCTAGTTCGTTAATAACATCGTTTAATAGATTTTTTAGTGCGTCGGGTACGCTTTCACCGTGCATATCTTTGTCGTTTGCAAATGCTTGTTCTAATAAATTAAGTGGGTTGAGCATTTCAACTTCAGTTAAATCTTCAAATACTGCGCCGCCTTCATTGTTAGCTGATTGTTCGCGCACGCGCTCTATGCCACAAAAACGAATATGTTTACCCTCAAGAGCTTGTTCTATTTGTTCTCTGAAGGTGGTGTCGGTATCGCTAGATTTAAGTTTTACCCGTAAATATGGTGCTATTGTATTGGCTGTGGTGTCGAGGGCTTTAATTTCCTCGCATAGCTCAGCTAATGGTACGCACTCCCCTTTCGGTAAAACTATTACATCGGCTAAACGAGGAATGTAAAGGGGGTTTACAGTTACACTAATTTGCTGTTTTTCATCGCTATTAAATTCAACTACATTTACTTGGTGGCTGTAATTTCGCTCTGAAAACGACATAGGAATTGGCGTACCGCTGTATCTAATGCATTCATTTTTAGCAACTTGCTGCGCTTTATGTAAATGCCCCAGCGCAACGTAGTGTGCTTGTTTACCAAATACGTTGGCAGATATGGCTTCTTCGCCGCCTATTACTAAGTTGCGCTCAGAGTCACTCGATATATCGCCGCCTTTAGCATGAAGGTGCCCCATAACAATTAACGGGGTATTTTCACTTTGTAAAGTAGCTGCATGCTCAAGGGCAAGTTCATATGCCTTTTTAACGCCTTGGGCATAGCTAGGGCCGCTTTTGGTTTGACTGAGTGTAGTTGCATCGCTTGCGCGCAAAAATGGCATGGCAACGATTACAGCGCGTTTTTTGTTAGTGTTAATAGTGATTACGCTATCAGCCGCTGCTGTTGCCTCAAAACGCCCTACAACATGGGTATCAAATTGAGCGAGTAACGGTTGCGCGGCTAAAATACGATTTGCAGAGTCGTGGTTCCCGGCAATAATTACTACATGTAAATTAGGGCACTGCTTTTTGGCATCTTTAATAAATTGATAGAGTTGATTCTCGGCGCTAGCACTGGGGGTTGCAGTATGATAAATATCGCCAGCAACGAGCAGTAAATCTATTTGTTGCTCAACGAGAGTGGCTAACAGCCAAGTGAAAAAAGCAAGGTGTTCATGACGACGGTCATATTCATAAAATTGTTGGCCAAGGTGCCAATCAGAAGTGTGCAGAACTTTCATGTAGCGCTCTTAAAAAATCGTAAGAGCGCCAATATACCCAAGGCAGTTAAAGATGCAACCTTATAGGCTCATCTTGCTAGGGTGAATGGGCTTTAGCTAGCTCCTAAGCTAAACCAACCAACATAAATAAGAGGCAAGGCTAAAAGTGCCATAAATAACGGCAGTTTAATTGCTTTGGCTTTTTTAGCTTGTAACGCTTTCAATGCATTTTTTTCGTTACAAGCGGCCACTTTGTCAATATACAAATAACCTGAGTTTAAATACTGCTTACAGTTTTGCGCGTCTGCTGGAATAGCAATTAGTTTTTGCTGCTTTTTTAGAACATAAAAATCCATACACCACCACACTTTTCAACACTAAAATATTAATAAACATATTTGAAAATAATTATATTAAATTACCCTCAAATGAAAAAAGTGGGCGATTCTAAGTACAAATGGATACAAAGATCAACCTTAAACTTCACTATTGGCGGTTTCTCATACAAAGGGATTAACTTTTTTGCTAAATAATTACATTTGGCTACCTTTGAAGCCAAAATACAGAGGGAGATTTAGTAGCTGTAAGCCGTTATTTTTAGCTGATATTTGGCAATTATTTTTATTTAAAACGACAAACTGTAAAGCCCCTTTACAGTTTTATTATTTTAATTCACGTTTAATTAATTTTATCTAAAAGAATAATGCGCTTTAATTGTAAAAAAATAGTGAAAACTAGCCTGAAAAAGTCGCACTTTATCGTTATTTTATTGAAGAAAAACGATAATTTTGTCAAAGTGCGCACACTAAAATCTAACAGGTTTAATAATGAAAAAAATAATTTATACGCTAAGTGCGGTTATATTGCCAATAGCAATGTCGAGCACTGTTTTAGCGTCTGCTATTGAGCAAACCAAAGGCAGCTATATCGATAAGTTTCGTCAACTAGACGAAGCATTGCCAACACCAAATGTTTATAGAAGTGCTGCCGGAGAACCTGGCGAAAATTATTGGCAGCAACGCGTTAATTACGATATTGACGTACAATTAGACGAAAAAAAGCGCCGTATAAGCGGTAGCCAAAAAATAGAATATAAAAACAATTCACCACACACATTAAAGTACTTATGGTTACAGTTAGATCAAAACGTTTTTAAAAATGATTCAATTGCAGAAACCACGCAAACGTTTAAAAGTACTTTAACAAGTTTACCAGCCGATAAACCCGCCAAGTTAAGTTTAGGCGACCTTCGTCGTCAACAGTTTATGAGTGACAACGAGCTTGGCTATACAATTAGCAATGTAAAAGATGACAATGGCAACGAGTTACGTGTAACCGTGGTTGATACCTTAATGCGCATTGACCTAAATAAGCCGTTAAAGCCAGGTAAAGAAGCCGAATTTAGCATGAACTTTGCATTTAATTTAGTTGAAGAAGATGCAGTAGGCGCACGCTCGGGCTATGAGCACTTTGAAAAAGATGGTAACGATATATTTTTAGTGGCGCAGTGGTTTCCGCGTTTAGCTGCTTATACTGATTACGAAGCTTGGACTAATAAAACATTTTTAGGTGGCGGCGAATTTACCTTAGAGTTTGGTGATTACGATGTTGAAATTACCGTACCTGCGGACCATATCGTGTCGGCAACGGGTAAGCTTAATAACGCAAGTAGCGTATTAACGAGCACGCAACGCAAACGTTTAAAGCAAGCCGAAAATGCTAAACGCCCTGTGTTTATTGTTAGTGAAGAAGAAGCGCTCGATAACGAAAAATCCAGTACAGATAAAACTAAAACTTGGCACTTTAAAGCTAATAACGTACGCGACTTTGCTTGGGCGTCGTCACGCAAATTTATGTGGGATGCTAAAGGCTATCAGCAAGGCGGTGATGAGCAGCCATTGGTTATGGCTATGTCGTTTTACCCTAAAGAAGGGGGCGATTTATGGAAAAAATATTCAACCGAAGCTGTTATTCACACTATGGAAGTGTATTCAAAGTATTCATTTGATTACCCATACCCAACCGCGCAGTCAGTAAATGGCCCTGTTGGTGGTATGGAATACCCAATGATCACCTTTAATGGCCCGCGCACTAAGCTGCAAGATGATGGAACTCGTACTTACTCTCAAGCAGAAAAACGATTTTTACTCGGTGTAGTGATCCATGAAGTGGGTCATATTTACTTTCCGATGATAGTAAACTCAGATGAGCGCCAATGGACTTGGATGGATGAAGGTTTAAATAGCTTTTTAGACGGTGTTGCAGGGCGAGAGTGGGATCCAAGCATTCCATGGGGTGTTGAGCCGCGCGATATAGTGGCGTATATGAAGTCAGAAATTCAAGTGCCTATAATGACCCAGTCAGACAGCGTATTGCGTTTAGGCCCTAACGCGTACACTAAACCCGCTGCTGCACTTAATATTTTACGTGAAGTTATTTTAGGCCGAGAGCTGTTTGATTTTGCGTTTAAAGAATACGCCCAGCGCTGGAAGTATAAGCGCCCTACCCCAGCTGATTTTTTTCGTACCATGGAAGAAGCTTCGGGTGTTGATTTAGATTGGTTTTGGCGTGGTTGGTTTTTTACCACAGATCACGTAGATATTGCTTTAGATAAGGTATATCAACTGCGTTTAGACACTAAAAACCCTGATATTGATTTTAGTCGCCTACGCGATATTGAAGCAAATAAGCCAACTTCGCTGTTTGTAGAGCGTAACCGCGCACAAGGTAAAAAAACCTGGGTAGAAGAAAATCCCGATGTTACAGACTTTTATGATGAAAACGACCGTTTTACCGTTACTAATAAAGAACGCAACGCGTACAACAAGTTTTTAAAGGGCTTAGAGCCGTGGGAGCGTAAAACGCTTGAGCGTGCAATAAAAGAAGACCAAAACTACTACGTAATGGAGTTTTCTAACGTAGGCGGCTTAGTAATGCCTATTCTATTAGAGCTGACTTTTGAAGATGGCAGCAAAGAAGAGCGTTATATTGCGGCCGAAATTTGGCGTCGTAATTATAAAAATGTGCAAAAACTAATAGTGACAGACAAAAATAAATCGCTGGTGTCGGTTACTATCGATCCGCGCTGGGAAACGGCTGACGTAGATATTGAAAATAATAACTACCCACGTCGTATTATTCCATCACGCATAGAAGTATTTAAAAAAGAAAAGAGCAAAGCAAAAGTAAGCCGCGATATTATGCAAGATATTAAAACCGAGCTTAAAAAAGACGAATCTAAAGGCGACGAAAATAATAATAGTGAGGAGCAACAATAATGCGCATATTGCTAATTATTGTTGGTTTATTAATTGCTGCGCCTAGCATGGCGCATCAATTAAAGTCGTCTGTTACTACTGTGCTTTTTAATAAACGTACTAATAATATTGAGCTAATGCATCGTTTTTATTTGCACGATACTGAGCATGCTGTGGCGCACTTATTTAAAGGTAAGGTTGATATTATTAGCAATAAAATAGATCAACAACGCTTTGCTAAGTATGTAGAGTCGCATGTTGCGCTACAAACGTTAAACGGTGAACCACTGCCGCTTAACTTTGTAGGAGCACAAGTTGATGGCAAGTTTTTTTGGGTTTACCAAGAAGCGCCAATTCCGGTAAAAATTGCAGGAATTAAAATGAGTAACGGTGCACTGCGCGACTTATGGCCTTCGCAAGTTAATATGGTTAACGTTGAAGGACAAGGAAAAATAAAAACCTTAAACTTTACTCAAGACGACACTTGGCTTGAAGCAAGGTTTGAGCAACAATAATCCTACAAACTACGCGCACAGTCACTGTGCGCGTTTTTGTTATTTTCATTCCCGTTTTTCTGATCGACTTAATACTAAATTACGTTAATATACCTTGTATATTAGTGTGCTTTTTAGCAAGCAAGGTAACCTGAACTTTGGATAATAAATCTATCTCAAGCAGCTACTTTCAGCGCTAACTGCGTTGAATTTACTTGCAATAGGCCAGCTATTGACGCGTAAATTCGCCTTGTTTTCACTGAAAATCTCTGGCTAGAGAAAATAAATTTAAATATA
>NZ_JACJDO010000067.1:0-9988 GCF_014163535.1 Pseudoalteromonas sp. SR45-4 | reverse complement strand
GGTTATACTGAGGTGCGTTTTGCTGGTTATACTGAGGTGCGTTTTGCTGGTTATACTGAGGTGCATTTTGCTGGTTATACTGAGGTGCACTTTGATGATTTTGCTGAGCTGAATGAGTATTAACTGGTTGAGCTGATTGGTTAATACCGGCTTCTTTAGCTAATTTTCTAACTGCAATTGGTAAGTGAGAAAGAATAGAATCCACTTGAATTTCAGTTAAAATATGCCCCTCATCACCAAATTTTCGCTGTACTAGCTGACCTTTGATTACTATTTCATCGCCTTTCCAAAGTCCACCATGTTGGTTTATTTTGTTAAGCAGTTTGTCATTGAATTTAATGTTCATCCAAGTTGAGCGTTCATTAAATCCAGTTTCTCCATTTGGTTTAGGCCAAAAAGTAGTTTGAACAACAGAAGTGAATGCGAATGGTTTTTTGCCATTGTTACCCTCTTTAATTGTCAAATCTTTACCTACAGTGCCGCCAAAAGTAATTTGATTTTCATTAGTTTTAATCATTAGTATAACTCCACAAAGTGTAAATATTTAGTTTTAACGCTATATATTGAACAGGTGAGCAGAGAATACATATCTAAACCCAACGGGTAAAGAGTAAACTCAACCCGTCTGGGATATAGCAAATCTATCTAAAAGAAAATCTTAAAGACAGTTATGGTTTTTTGATCGGTGATTATTCAGGTGATCTAGGACTGATTTCTCTGGTTTTTAAGTAGTGAGTGCTACTGGGTGTGACTTATGCAATTACAGTGTAATTGTGTCTAATTAGAAAGTTTCAGTTAAGACAAGTCACGGGTAGCAAATAGAAATCAACGACAATATGAACCAAGAATAAAAATATTGGTATATTGGCCGGTAAAGGCATACGAGGAAAACTAAATTGCTGGTTGGAAAACTGATACTAGTAAGGTCTTACTAAGAACTGCCTATACTAGTCATGCTCGATGCGGCGCATCAACATGTAGAAATCTATTTGAGGTTAAAACGCTAGCGAGGTGAGCCGCCAAGCGTCGCCTGGTCGAATACGCATAAGCAACTAGGACTTTTTATATGTGAGGCTATAAAACAGCAATTACTTCGCCTGATTTTATATGGCCACGATACCTTGCCCATCGATTGATTTTAGCATGTACCATTTGTGTGCCGCAAAATTCAGCGAGTCTATGACCTTTAAAGCTGATCACCTTCCCACTATCTAGGTACAGAGCTTCTCTGTCTGTATCGAATAGCCCACATATATTCTCTACTTTATTATTTTTCATAAATTACCCTAACTAGTCAGAACCACCACCTAAGAAAGCTTTTAAAGGTAGCTTAGATGGTGGTTCTATTAGGTAATAACAAAGCAAGTAAACAAGCCTTAAAGTTGCCATAGGCATATCTTCAAAGGCTTGTTTACACATATTAAATCAAACAATTAAAATCACGTTTGTTTCAATAGATAATTTGCAGGTTATTTACAGTAGTCATGCACTTACAGACAGTTTCTGTTAAGCAATTAAAAGTATTAATGATTAAACAAAGGTGTAATTTGTTTTTCGTGCTGCAAGTAACATTTTAGCCATTTGAGAGTAGTTTCCTTCATCTCGTATTAGCTGATACAAATAATTACTCGGAACTTCTGACCATTTTTTCCCTTCAAATTTACCAGTGCGTACTATTAAATTCTCTAGGTTATGAACTCGCTCTGCGTCTGAATTTGTTAAAACAACATAATCACACACAAGGCCTAACTCAGTTAATGGTGCAGGCTTATTCTCATCATATACTTTATTATATACTAAGCTTTCACATCCAGAAGTACCCATCATAAAACAGCAAGACAAGAGCAGGATGAAAAGTAGTGCAAATATAATCATAATTATTCCCTCCGAAATGGTTTTAATAAATTAGAACCAGCAAAGAAAATAATTATCTTCCCAACAGGAAAATAATATTTTCCTGTTAGGACAATTTATTGTTTATATACTATTTAAAAGTTGGTTAACTAAAAAACAGTTGGTTTTTTCACAATTGAAAGTTATCAAGTGTGCTTACTTTTGTTTTAGTTGTGTGTAAAAAACGCAACTCTTCTATTAATAAGCTTATCCCTATATAGGGTTAAAATTTAATTAAGACATAAGTCATATAGAAGAAAATTTGAATATTAAATATACCTACAAAACAACAGAATTTCACCTTATAAAATGCAATTTACATTGATTATGTAGCGCTTTGTAGGGGGACTTATTCATCACACCCATTATCTTGCATTTCTTGTTGCTCAATTAGTATCTGTAACTTATCGTTTTCTCGCTCTAACTCTGCGGGGAATGTTTCTTCTAAAAATTGCGAAGGTAAATTTCGTTTTCCGCTAACGCCACTTGAACCGATGTTATATGACATATATAGCTCATCTACCGCTCTTGTCATTCCAACGTAGTATAAGCGCCTTTCTTCGGGCACCCCGCCTATAGCGCCTTCTTCTAAAGCATTATTTGATGGGCAAACGCCTTGGTTAGAACCGACAATCCAGACCTTTGACCATTGCAGGCCTTTAGATGAGTGCAGGCTCGATAGTGTTACAACCCCTTTTTCCGTGGCTTCTTCTTTGTCATTGGTGCTTGGGGCAAGGTTTTTTGATAAAATCTCAACCCTATCTACAAAGCCACCTTCAACATTTAAATTGGTCAATATATCCCCAACCACCTCTAGTAGTTTGGCTTGCTTGCCTTTATCACCTCGGACAGTTTTTAAGAAATCTATTATTTCATTCATGCGGCTAGCTATATGGGCTTTTCCGCTAACGTCAATGCCCCACGCATACCAATTTTGGTGCATAGTTTCTGAATTCGAGTTCCAGCCAAGCCAGCTTGGTGCTATAAACTCTGCAAATGGTGCTTTGCTTTTGCGTAGCTGCTTATCTATTATGGATAAAACATCTTCTTGCTCACCAAGCCAACCTAGTATCTCTGTTATAAAACGCGTATCTTTGGGCCTTACCAAGCTCCACAAAATTTTTAAAAATATGTTTGCTGTATTATCATCCCATAGCTTTTTTCCGCCGAGACGCTTATAGGGTATGCCATGAATCTTTAAATGACCTTCAACCTCATCAAGCACACGATTAGTCCTTGCCAAAACTGCCCAATCTTCATTGTTTGAACAAATTGCCTGTACTATCGCCTGCATTTCATCAGAGGGAGTTAAATAGCCTTTAACCTCAACTACTCCACCACTCTCATGACCTGAAAACATATCCTTGTAAACTCTATCCTCATTAAATTCAATTAATCGCTTTGCCGCGCTCAAAATGTTTGGCTTGCACCTAAAGCAGATTTTTAAAACATAACCTTTTGCATTGAACTGACTTTGAAAATTAATCATGTTTTCGTATGGTCGTGCACCACGCCATGAATATATCGACTGGTCATCATCACCAACGCAGATTACTTTGGCACCTAGCTCGCCATGAAGCTGTATCCAAGCAAACTGAATAGAGCTCGTATCTTGAAATTCATCAACAAGCAAGTGTGTTGCATCCCAAGGCTCGATACTCTCCGATTGCACTGCTAAATAAGCCTGTCTAGTAATTGAGTTGAAATCTTGCATGTTATGCCGCTTCATTAGCTCTATATAAGCTTGAAATACTTGCCAGCCACTTGCCGTTGCATCACCATTTATCGGCTCTGCTTTAAGCATCCGTCCATATGTATCTACATAATCCATTGCATCATCAAGTTCTATGCCCTCTAAGCCTGTGTGCCGAATTGCCCGCTCTACAAAATTATACTGCTCACCACCAGCAAGTGTTCGCTTCTTAACTCCCCCTAGTTGCTTTACCTGCTTGCCAAATATGCTATCGAAAGTTGCAGCCTCTATACGGCTTAGCATATTAACTGGAATTTTAGCTTCTAAACGCTCATTTAGTTCTTTTGCAGCCGCTCGGGTAAACGTTATTAATAATACTTTATAGCTTGGGTCTTTTTTTAGTAGGTTCGCAGTTAACTCTATCATCGTATGTGATTTACCGCTTCCAGCTAGTGCGCAACAAAGTACATGTTCGTCACTGTCGGCCACTAGTTGTTGATCTTCTGTGAGGCTTGACACTTATTTTACCTTTTTAATGATTCGTGGGCGTATTAAACAATATATCTTGCCATCTTGCGACTTCAATACTAAGGGTTTTTAACTTATTATACGACCCGCTCAAACATCACTAAGTTATTTACTCAAATTAGATAAAAAATTAACCAATAATTTTAATAAAATGCGTTTTTTAAGGTGTTGCGCGATTAAAAGCTTGGGTTATTCTAAATACATCAAAGCAAATGCTTACAAATTAAATATTACTTAAATGGAATCAACAATGATAAAACTTCTAAGAACAACTATTGCTACAGCAGCAATTCTAGCTTTAAGTGGTTGTGCAACTACCCCTATCGAATATGATCTTACCCCTAAAGCTGTAAATGAAAATGATTCATTTGCGATGCAAGTATTAAAATCAAGCTATAACCCTGGCCTTGTTTTTGATCTGAAAGATACTGAGTTACCTGAAGATGCTTACCAAAATGTTTTAAACTATAGCACTAGCTCGGCTGTAGGGCTGGTGGCAGGTGGAGCATTAGGTGCATTAAAAGGACTTGGGTGGGCAGCGTTATTCAATTCAACTTCACACCCACAGTTGGATTACATTCATTACATTGCATATATTCCTGCGGATGATATTGATATAACTGATGTAGATGCAATTAATACCTATATTAAGAAAAACTACATATACCCTGCTCTTGAATCATATATAGCAAGCGATGAAAATAAAAAACTTGAACGACCAGTTGAAATATTAGATTACGCAAATGGTGAGTTTCAAATAAAAGGTGAAGCTTGCCATGCTGTCCAGCTTGGCACACCTGAATATGATGGTTGCCAAATGTTTTGGAATCAGAATACATTTTATATACGTTATGCCACGGCTGAGACAGGATTACCATTTACTCCTTCTATAAAAGCTAACAAATATATTGTTGCAAGAATAATGGAGCCAAGATTAAGAAGCTCGATTTTATTAAAGCATATAAAAACAGATATGATGTATGCATTTGTACCTGGCCTTGGCTATAAGGCAGATCATGTATCAAGATTAACCAGCAATATGGTTTTCAGGGACACGCCATCAATTATTGGTAAGGACGGGAGCATTAACTTTTTTGTTACTAAAAAATAAATTAGTTTTTCCCATAATGTTAAAAGGGCTGTAGTTAATCTACAGCCCTTTTTTATTAGTAAACTCCTTGATCACATGATTTAGGTCTAGGTCTAGTGTTGCAATTTACATTATTACCAACATCGCCTTTATCCATTTCGTTTCGTCTATCAACCCAATTGTTATCAGGTGCTCTTTGTTTGTTTCTTTCTAAAGCATCTACTCTATCGAATCCGTTTGAAATGTTGCTACCTGTTACATCAACCATATCTCTATCTATTGGAAGTTGATCTGACTGCGCCATCATATCAATCCATTCAGTGAAATCTATTTTTGAAAAGTCAATAAGACCAAGCTCTGCTATAGTAAGCCCTCTACATCCCATAGTGTCTCTAAACTCCTGCTTTTCTATGCCTAGTTGATCTATAGCTTGCTCCATAATAATTCTACTTATTACACTTTCATAACAACAATAGAAGTTTTTTGCCCTGTTAGTGCAAACACCGAGAGTTTTTTTGCAAGGAACATGATGTGTGAAAAAGCATTTTTTTCCTAACAACTCTACCCCCATATCCTCTTCTTCAGGCTCACAGGCTGTAAGTAAAGTATATGCAAGCTTTGCTAATTGATAAACAGCATAAGCCATACCTATAAAGGAAGCAGCCTTCATTACTGATGCTCCAATAGTGTTTAAAGCTTGCGCACCTACTTGCGCACCTGCTTGACCAGCGGCCGCACCACCACCTGCAGCGCCACCACCTGCCGCGCCACTACCTGCCGAACCTGCTGCTGCACCACCTACTGCGGTAGCAGCACTCTGAATTGCTGTTTGCAGACCTTGTGGTAACATTTCATATATTTTTTGTAATATAGTGTCTTTAAAGTTACTTAAGGCGCTTGTTATTGAGCTTTTGAAGTTACCTAGCATTTCACCAGCTTGACCAAGAAGATCTCCTGTAACATTGCCTGCTGTATTGCTAACCGCCCCTGTAAACTTACTTGATACCGCATTCCATGCAGACTTTGCAGCATCAACAATAGGCTCTTTAAAGCTCTCCCATGCACCTTCAACCGCTTCACCCGCTGACTGCAACCCTTTTTGTAACGGAGTGCCACCGAAAGCACCTTCTGCCGATGCTGCATAACCCGTTGCTGTATACATTTGCTGACCAAGGGTGAAAACATCGAGCATTCCAACTCCTGCCGGTTGTTTACAGCAATCATTGACCTTGAGCTGATCCCAACCACACCACCTAGCTTCTCCTGAAAAAACTTGGCAAGTGCTTGGATCTGTTGCTACAGTGCAATTTTTAGTGTCACCCATTTCTCCCATTGTGGCGTATGTAGTTAGAGCATTTATAAAATCCCCATTTGTTTCATCGGCTATGACATCGCAGTTACCATCAATACAGCTTGTGTCTGCCATACAGGTGTTATTTTCTCTGACTACAGTAACTACAGCGTTGCTTGTATCTTGGCATTGATATTTTACATCCCAAGCATAACAAGTATTTGAGCCCTCATCTAACCACCCCGGAACGCACTCTTGGCTAATTGCGTCGCACTGGTCATCTTGGTCTAGTGGCTTACACGCATCATCCATACTTATTATGTCTTTAAAACCAAAGCTGCCACCATCTATAGATAATTTCTTACCTTTTAATGGGTCGCATATATAGTTTGGACGATGTGCTTCAACACAAATTGGCAAATCATCTGCGCCAGGCCATAAAGGTTTGAAAATGTGCTGAATATCCCCACCCAACCCCTCTGGGTATAACTGTTGTATTTTAGAGTATTTAACATCTTCTTGAGAGTTATTATAAAATCCTATTCGTCCTTGGTTGAATTCGCCATCAACCGATAGCTTCTCGACTCCATCAATGGTTAGAGTGAATTTATCTGGTTGTATATCAAGTTGAAACTCATACTCTTTCCAGCGTTCCCAGCCCTCACCTAAACTCGTTCCTAAAACTTTATAGCCCGGAGCATTTGTTTGATGTGCCCAAGGGATTTGCTCTAAAGCTATTGAAACCTCGGCTAAAACTATGCCGGATTGAGCACCTTTTTGGCCTTTCTTCTTCCATGACAGTAGGTAATGGCTATTATTAGTATTGCTTAAGTCAACTTCTTTAGGTGGTACACCGAAAACAAAACCGATGAAATCATCGTCCTCTTTAGTTTGTACAGTAATAAATCCCTTAAAAGAATTGTATTTATATTCTAAATCAGAACTAAAAGTTGTTGGTGCGCCATTCCAGCGTTGTATAACGTCATTAGGGTCTTCCTGTATTTCCCATAACCCATTGGAATCAGTTGAACTCCAAGTTGTTAAATCTATGGGTGTCCACTCTATTGAGCGGTCACACTGAAATTCATCTGCTGTACAAAATGTTTGTGGGTCAGATAATGCATCATTACAACCTTCTGGTAAGTAGTTTATTTCTTCTTCCCAACTAGATCTGATTGGTTTATCGAAAGTAACTCTAACCTTACCGTAAGCTTCACCGGCACCTCCAACTGCAACTTTATATGTAAATTCAATTCTATTATCGCCATTAAACGCCTTTTGAAATTGACTAGTTACATTTCTATGGTCATATGTATCACGGCTAGTTTTGCCTTCACACTTCATATGAGTTGTAGGAAAACCGTCAGGTGTTGGAAAGTTCTGGTGAACCCCATCAAATATTATTTCGTCGTCAGCATACAAACGAAAGTGATCATCGTAATGTGTTCTTGTTAAGGTAGCGTCAGTAACAGCAAAGCCACTTGCAAGACCTAGAACAATTTTCTTTTCATAAATACCACAGGAATTTTCTTGAAAAAGATAATCATCCTCCTCTTTGCCCAATGTTAACTCTAAGCAATCATCGCCACATTGCGTTATGCGAGCATCCTCTGCGCCTTCTAATATATATAAATTAGGTTTAATGAGTTCTCTTTCGACAATGCATCCAGAAAAGTTATTTTTATTCGGCTTAAAACATGTCTCTTCTCTTGTGATTATTTTTGACTCATCTAACTCAGTGTAAGTAACTGTGTCATTAGAGCAATCACCGAAATATGCTCCCTGCCCACTAAAAGCATCGCCAACTGCATTTTTACTTACTTGGAACATAGCAGAATCTGCGCTTACTTTGCGAGGTGGGTTTACATTCTGCGAGTTCATTATCGAGCCATATGCAACAGCAGAGTGATTAGTATTATCTACTTGTTCTTCACTAGTTGCTCCTGGCACATTCTCTTGGTTATCCAAAAACTCTTTATTTGCTTTTACATGTTCTTCTATGAAAGTAGACTGATTACCTTCATCTTGATATGTATTTGTCGGTGTTGGAAATGGGTTGTTAGCGTCGATGCCACCAGCACTTATATTATTATAAAAATCTGGATTGGCCGTAGTTACCTCGGCATTTAGAAATGCTGGTGGCGCCATATTAATATTGCCACCACCTGTTGAGTCTGGAGCTGTCGTATTGTCAGCAATTAAGTTACCAAGATTTGCACCTTGTTCATAAAAATAATCAAAATCGTCAGTAGTCCAGTTCGCGGGGTCAAATTCACTTCTATTGTCTACACATAGATTTGAGCCAGTATCTAAGTACATTCCTGATGGGCATGATAAACTGCCATCGGGTGCATGACATACACCATGGCGTATAGTTGATCCTGCAGGGCAAGATTTAGGTTGGCCGGGGAAACATTGATTTCCATTTTGGTAATGACCTGTTGGGCATGATTTCGTGGGCGTAGCTTTACTTACTTTTTTGCACCCATCGCCTTCCATTGTAAATCCAACTGGGCACGAGTAATTAACACCGCTCCAAAGTGTGCGTTGACACATTGTTTCTGATGTACTTTTCCAGCGTTGGTCAGGCGTTGTTACTGTTTCATTTTCAGTACAAGCGCCAGTGTCTTTTGCCATACCTCTACACTCTAAAACTATAGTTTGAGGTTCGGCCTCTGGGCCATCGAGTGGGCAATTCCATGATTTTGGTGGTTGTGTTTTATAGCATTTAGCACCTATTTGTTCTGGATAAGTTGCGGGGCAAGAGCCATATTTATTTGCGTCTGTTTCTGCATAACATAGAGAAGGGAAGTAGCTGCTGTTATAGCTATATCCGTCACCACAAAGAGGTAATTTATTTTTCTTTTCGATTCGGCTGCAAAATTCATCACCGGGTTTTTTAATAAAACCAGCTTCACAATTAGCTATTTGTGGAGCGAGTTCCGTTTTCAAACAAACCCCTGCAACTAAATTCATGTTGTCTGGGCAGTTATAAACCATTTGTACAGGTTTTGACGGTGCTGCATGCGCGCTGTTAACCGATACCATGGAAAGTAACAGGCCAGCGAACGCAGCTGAGGTAAAGTTTGCTGAGTAGATAACTAACACTACCCAAGACACAATTTGCTTGAACACAAAATCAACTCCAATAAAAAACAATATTGGTAGTGATTTTGTCAGAAAATTATCTGCTCTATAACGAATAACTCCACCTAATAAGGTGGAGTTATTTTTTATTGTGTTAAAGAAGCCTTTTTTATTGTGTTAAAAAAGCCTTACACAGCAATCATTGTACTTAAATATGGAGTATACAAAGGAGTTGTCTTTCCCTCCGCCGGGACTTTTTCTACCTTTACCCCAGTTCATCCAAAAATCACCAAGGGGGTGGCAGCATTGCCCATTATTGCCATCTGCTTCCGCTTTTGGCCTATTGCCATCTGCTTCCGCTTTTGGCCTATTGCCATCTGCTTCCGCTTTTGGCCTATTGCCATCT
>NZ_JACJDO010000066.1:0-10813 GCF_014163535.1 Pseudoalteromonas sp. SR45-4 | reverse complement strand
GTCAGGTGTCAGGTGTCCGCAAAATGATAAAAATACCACTCTGGTAAGTGTGTACTTATTCCACGTTTTTGAATTAAATAAACGCAGTAGTAAATTGCTCGCGCGCATCTAACTTAAACTCAGAGCTTGGCTTTAGCTCTCTCTAAACTAAAGCCACTTTTGTCATTTTCAAATTCGAGTTTTAATTTTAGATATCAAGCTTGTCAGCATTTTTGATAACTCAAAGGTTTCGTTTAACCAAGCCCGACCAACATCCGATTCTATATAATTTATATCTATGGCAATATAAATTTGTGTTCGAGCTTCAGCTAACGAAGAACGCGCAATATCTAAAAAGCGAACTTTTTCTTTATCACTATCTCGCGTCATTCCTTCTGCTATATTACTAGGGACAGATAAGCCTGATCGCGTTAATTGATCCCTAAAGCCAAAGTCTTTTTTCAATGTTGGGTTTTTATAAATATCTGCACTTAAACGGGTAGAGCGTTTCCAAACATCTAAGTTTTCAAAATTCATCATTCTGACACCCTTGTACAGATACTTTGATTAAATTAGCTTAGTTTTTAATTAACAAAATACAAATATTTAAAACTAACACCTCCCCCCTGAAACCTTGTTTTTATCTCTACCTGACACCTGACTCCTGATACCTATAACCTGCCCTTCACTTCTGACATTTCCCACAAAACACAGTACTTCTTTGCCCTAGCCTAACTTCTTGTAATTCGCTTTTACACACCAAGCAAGGTTGCCCTTTGCGACCGTACACTAAAAGTTGCTGAGCAAAGTAACCCGGTTTCCCATCGCTTTGGGCAAAATCTTTTAAGGTGGTGCCTCCTTGGGTTATTGCTGCGGCTAGCGTGTCTTTAATTATAGGGATAAGCGCTTCAAAACTTTTCAGTGATACTTTACCGGCTTCGCGGCGAGGATCTATTCCCGCTTTAAATAATGATTCGTTAGCGTAAATATTACCGACCCCTACGACAATAGCGTTATTCATTATAAATTGTTTTACCGGCACTTTTTTATTGCGTGATTGCTGATATACCTGTTTCGCAAAAAATTCGTCCGTAAGCGGCTCAGGCCCAAGCTTTGCCAATAACTTATGAACTGAGCCCGGCGCTTGCCATAGGCAACAACCAAAGCGGCGCGGATCGTTTAAGCGCAGCGCTTTACCGTTAGCAAAAATAAATTCTATATGATCGTGTTTTTTAAGTGGCTCGTTAGCACTTACTACGCGTAAATTTCCCGACATACCTAAATGCAAAATAGTAGAGCCTAACTCACAGTGTAATAACAAATATTTTGCGCGGCGCTCAACGCCCGTTACGGTTAAACCCGTTAGCTGATATACATCGTCTGGCACTGGCCAACGCATGCTGCCATTATGAATATTTACCTTAGTAACAACTTGATTTAAAACATGCGGGGTTATGCCCATGCGGCTTACTTCTACCTCTGGTAATTCAGGCATTTAATACACTCACTTTATTATAAAGATTATTGTTCGCTCGGGGTTGAACTAGGAAACAACTGTTTAACTACAGCTAAATCAAGCGCAAATACACGCTGGCTATTTTTTTCGAGTAGATAATACTGCCCATCGCCCTTGTAAAGCAAATACACCCAAGGTAAAGGTTCGCCCGCCAGTTCAAAGGTAGCTACCGAAAGTGGCGCATTAGGATTAAAAACAACTGACTCATGAACCGACATAAGCTGAGCACTTTGCCACACGTTAACCAGTTCACCTAGCTGCTGCTCCGTGCCTTGCCAAGTAAGCGGCACATCGATTTGTAATGCGGTTGTACGCCAGCTTGTGCCTATACGTTCAATTTTTTGATCAACAAAACTCAACGTTAATACAAAACTTTGTATTGGTAACACTGGTTGCAGTACCGGCTCGTTATTATTACCACCAATATTTTTATGCCAACCATTTAAAAAGAAGATCATAATCAACATCGAAAAAATAATAACGTTGTTCCAACCTTTACGGCTTAATTGCATGCTCGATGTTCCTAATTAGTTCAATAGTTTAAAGTGTAACCAAAACTTAATTACACTGTCTATATGTTAAATCCACTATACTTTGTTAGAATACGCGCAAATTTTTAGGAGTTTCATCAATGTCAATGTATGTAGTGGGCCATAAAATCCCAGATTCAGATTCAATATGCGGCGCAATTGCACTCGCTTATTTAAAAAACCAAATTAATGAACCAGCCATTCCAACGCGTCTTGGTGAAATTTCACCAGAAACTCAATTTATTCTTGATAAATTTGGCTTCGAAGCGCCAGAGCTAAAGCTTAGCTACGCCGGCGAAGATGTGTATATTGTTGACCACACAGAAAAAACCCAAGCACCAGATGATATAGACCAAGCTCGCATAGTCGGCGTAGTAGATCACCATAAGCTTGGTGACCTAACCTCATCAGCACCACTAGAGTGTTGGATCCGCCCTGTAGGTTGTTCAAACACCATAATTAAAATGATGTACGATTTTTACAATGTAGAAATCCCTAAAAACATCGCCGGTATTATGATGTGCGCTATTTTAAGCGACACCGTTATTTTTAAATCGCCAACGTGCACTACTGCCGATATTAAATGTGTTGAAGCGCTAGCAGAAATAGCCGGTATTGACGATCCTAAAGAGCTCGGCATGGAGATGTTTCGCGTTAAATCGGCAGTTGCCGACACGCCTATACGCGACCTGGTTATGCGCGACTTTAAAGACTTTAACATGAACGGCAACCTAGTAGGTATAGGCCAGCTAGAAGTGATCGACCTTGCAGTATTTGACGATATTAAAGCTGATTTAGCGACCGATATCGCCAAGCTTAAAACTGAAGGTAACCGCCACTCAGTATTTTTACTGCTTACCGACATCATGAAAGAAGGCTCAGAAATGCTAATTGCATCAGACGACGCAAACCTAGTAGAGCAAGCTTATGGTGAAAAACCAGCAGACGGAAAAGTATGGCTAGACGGCGTACTGAGCCGTAAAAAGCAAGTAGTACCACCACTACAAGATGCTTTTCAAAAAGTATAATGTAAGCAGATACTAGAGGTCAGCAATCAGACTTCAAAAAAACACCGCGTTTAAATAAACGCGGTGTTTTTGTTTAAAATCGTAGTAATCAAATGTTATAAAGTCACACTATCAAACACTACTCTGCTCTTTATTTATGGCTAAAACCTGACCACTGCCCTTGAACCTTTAGCTGGCTCTTTCAACTCTTATTTCTGCCTGACCACTTGCTACCTGCTATTTACTTTCAATCACTACCAAATAAATCGCGTGTGTATACTTTATCTGTAATATCACTCAACTCTTCAACCATACGGTTAGAAACAACTACATCAGATATTTGTTTAAATTCATTTAAGTTTCTAATAACGCGAGAGTTATAAAAAACATCTTCTTTAAGCTCTGGCTCATACACCACCATTTGCACATTACTGGCTGCAATTCGCTTCATGATCCCTTGAATAGCAGACGCTCTAAAGTTATCAGATCCCGTTTTCATAACGAGCCTGTAAATTCCAACGACTTTAGGATTTCGTTTAATAATTGAATCCGCTATAAAATTTTTACGTGTGGTATTGGCATCAACAATAGCGCAAATCATATTGTTGGGTATGTCTTTATAATTTGCTAATAACTGCTTGGTATCTTTTGGCAAACAATAGCCACCATAGCCAAACGATGGATTGTTATAATGATTACCAATGCGAGGGTCAAGTCCAACCCCTTGTATAATTTGTTTACTATTTAATCCATGCGCTTCGGCATACGTATCAAGTTCGTTAAAATATGCGACCCGCATTGCAAGATAGGTATTTGAAAATAATTTAATGGCTTCAGCTTCGGTCGACTCAGTAAACAACACTGCTATATCTTGTTTAATCGCCCCTTGCTTAAGTAAATTAGCAAATACAGCAGCACGCTCACTTTGCTCACCAACCACAATGCGTGATGGGTGTAGGTTATCGTAAAGCGCCTTACCTTCACGTAAAAATTCAGGAGAAAATATAATATTGTCTACGCCCAGCTGCGCTTTCATCCGCTGCGTAAAACGCACTGGCACTGTCGATTTAACAATTATTACCGCGTGTGGATTATAAGCCAAAGCATCGTTTATCACGGCCTCAACAGAGCTGGTATTAAAATTATGAGTGTGGGTATCGTAATCGGTAGGGGTCGCTATAATAATAAAGTCAGCGTTGCAGTACGCCATGCTTTTATTAGTTGTTGCAGTAAAATTTATATCATCTCGTTGTAAATATTCACTTATATGAAAATCGACTATCGGCGATTGCTTATTATTTAAAAGGGCTATTTTTTGCTCATCTATATCAAGTGCTATAACCTCGTTATGCTGGGCTAGTAACATGGCGTTCGACAAACCAACATAACCAGTACCTACAACTGTTACCTTCATATTCATCCCTAATATTTAAAATATTCTATATCAGCTAAAAGTATAGTTAAGGCTAAATTATAGGCAAATTGAAAAGTGCAAAAAACACACTAGCAACACACTCTGCCCTTATTTTTATTTCTAACTGAAAACTAATCGCAACCCATTACCTACCCTTGCATTTAAACTAATTAAAACTAAGCTGTTACAAACAATACGTTAAAACACTTAAAAGCTGTTTTCATCTTTAATTGAAAGTTACGGCTAAAAGTAGATCACCGCCCTTTTTAAGCATACAAGGACGAACAATGAAAATACTGCATCATGGGGCTGTTAATGGCGTTACCGGTTCGTGCCATGAACTAGTGATAAATAACAGCACATCAATACTCATTGATTGTGGACTATTTCAGGGGGAGGATTCAAAAACTGATTTAGCTATTGGGTTTGATATAACTAATGTTACGGCATTAATTGTTACTCATTGCCATATTGATCATGTGGGGCGCATACCGTATTTATTGGCTGCGGGATTTAAAGGGCCTATTTACACCACTAAAGCGTCGGCCAGTTTATTACCACTGGTGATAGAGGATGCATTAAAAGTAGGGGTAACACGCGATCCTAAAATAATTGCAGCCTGTTTAAGCTTATTAGCTAGGCGCATTGTTGCGGTTGATTTTAAAACCTGGTTTAACTTATCTATCAATCCAAGCGTTAATAATGCTGAAAATACCCAAACAGCCAAAGCACGGTTTCAGCGAGCCGGGCACATTTTAGGTTCAGCCTATGTTGAAATTGACATTTTTGAGAACAAAAGCACTAAAACCACTCCTAACAACACACAAGGTAAAAGTACGCATCGCGTGGTGTTTTCTGGCGATCTAGGCGCGCCCTATACTCCCCTATTACCCACACCTAAGCCGCCGTATAAAGCCGACACTCTAGTCATTGAATCGACCTATGGCGATAAAAACCATCAAGGGCGTAAAGAGCGTACTCAAACATTAAAAAAAGTAATCGAAGGTGCGGTTGCCGATAACGGCGTAGTACTCGTGCCCGCGTTTAGTATAGGTCGAACTCAAGAGCTACTTTACGAACTAGAGCAGTTAATTCACAGCGCACCTAAAAACTCACCATGGCACAGCATACACGTAATACTAGACTCCCCCATGGCGGCAAATTTTACTGAGCAGTACAGAAATTTTAAACATTTATGGGACGCTGAAGCCAAACGCAAAGTTGCCAAAGGCCGCCACCCGCTCGACTTTAAAAACCTAACCACAATCGACACTCATAAAGAGCATGTGGCCATTATTAACTACTTAGCCACTCGCCAAACCCCCGCCATTATTTTAGCCGCCAGCGGCATGTGCACCGGCGGGCGCATTGTAAATTACCTAGCGCGTTTTTTAAGTGACAAAACCACCGACATACTGTTTGTAGGCTATCAAGGACGCGGCACATTAGGGCGTGATATACAAACCTATGGCCCTCGTAACGGCTATGTATTTGTAAACGACACTCGCATTATCATAAACGCCAAAGTACACACTATAAGCGGCTACAGCGCCCACGCAGATCAAAATGGGTTAATAAAATTTGTAACCGGCATGCGTAAAAAGCCCAACCATATAAAAATAGTGCATGGCGATGATGATGCGAAAAATGCGCTCGCAAATAAATATCGCGAAATTTTAGGAGAAAAAACATTCGTGGAAATCGCTAAATAATAAAAATTAACCATAGGTAAATGAAGTCTTAGTACACAGTGTGTAAAGCTGCCATTTCGTTCAATTATCCACAATGAAAACTTTTATTAAACAGCATTTAATATTGAACATTTTAATTTTCAAATCATAAAGATCTTCCTCCCTTTTTTAGTCATAATGCGTAGCACATATAAGCGCTGTCGCTTTCTCTGGAATGATGCTCTGAGCCAGATGCAAGTATGCCAACCTGGTAAATAATCACCTGTTTGGGGGAATCACGCAATTATATTGAACTAAAGGCATCGCTTCGCTCTCAACGACATCAAAGCCTTTACAAGCAAATATCTACACGTATCATTTTTAAGACTAGTAAATAAAAGGACTCTTCTTGTTTAAACTTCCCCCGACTACCATTGCACTTATTATCGTTTGTAGCGGCTCTATTATAGGGCCACTTGGCATGGCAGGCGTAAACATAGCGATCCCAAATCTCGCTGAAGATTTAAATGCGAGCGCGAAAATGATCGCGTGGATGCCCACCTTGTATTTACTCAGTAGCGTCATGTTTATGCTACCGTGCGGAAAAATAGCAGACAACTATGGCCGCAAACGCGTATATGCTTCTGGTTTAGCCTTAAATGCGCTGGCCTCGCTTATGTGTGCGCTGGCAACATCGATTGAGTGGGTGCTTTTTTGGCGCTTTATACAAGGGGCCGCAGGCGCCATGATTTTTGGTATCGGCGTTGCCATCATAACCTCTGTCACACCTGATAATAAACGAGGGATGGCACTGGGCACCTCTGCGGCATGTGTGTATATAGGGCTCAGTGCTGCCCCGGCAATGGGTGGTTGGCTCACTGAAATGTGGGGATGGCGCGCCGTGTTTTACTCGCAGATCCCACTGGTACTTATGCTGCTCATTACCATTAAATTGTTTTTACAGGGTGAGTGGAAAAACGATAAAAAATCACCGTTTGACTGGTGGGGCACCGTTATCTTCTCGCTTTTCGCACTGTGCTTAGTATTAGGGTTAAGTGATTTACCACGTATGTCAGGCTGGCTTTTAACATTACTTTCAATCACCTTTTTGATGTTATTTATTGTTCATCAAAGTCACAGCCGGCGACCACTCATTAGAGTGCAAATGTTTTTAGAAAGTCGTGTATTCAGCCTATCCTTGTCCACTTCCTTTTTAATGTATGCCAGTAACTTTTCACTGGCCTTTTTATTAAGTTTGTATTTGCAATATATTAAAGGATTAAGCCCCGCACATGCAGGGCAAATCGTATTACTCCAAGCGGTGTCAATGGCTATCATGGCGCCACTGGCAGGTAAATTTGCCGATAAAATACAGCCGCGCTTACTTGCTACATTAGGCTGTGTCATTGTTATGGTTGGCTTTTTTCTACTTTCTCTACTAACGGTGAACTCAAGCACAACTTATATTAGCGGCTCACTGCTATTATTGGGCATTGGCTTTGGCTTATTTTCGACCCCAAATAACAATGCCATTATGGGCGCAGTAGATAAAAGCGAGCTAGGTGTCGCATCTTCTTCAATGAATTTGTCACGCACGATTGGTAATTTATTTGGTATGAGCTTAATCAACTTAATTGTGCAGTATTACCTTGGAGACAGTACTTTTTCAGCGCAAAATAGCCCCGCATTAATGAGCACTATTTCATTGGCGTTTAAAATGTCTTTAGGGTTTGTGATCCTCGCAAGCTGTATTTCTGCACTGCGTGGTCGAGCTTAAATTGTGTTTAAAAATAACTTAAAGTATGTATAAATACTAAATTACGCTTCACGCTATAGATAGAGAATGCCGCAAACACCGTTAAATAGTGTGCTTTTAGGTTTATTTATTCGTGCGTCTGTTTTAGCACTCTTTATTAGTCACATTTCAAATAGGGGACAGAATTGGCCCTTTTTTATAATTAAGTTACATAAAATCAGAAGCTTGATTATAAACCACCTTGCTTTAAATAATCATCAAACACGGCTTAAACTAGGTAAATTATTGAAATATAAAATAAAAAACAAAATAAGCGTCGCAACAATAAAACCCCGTGATATTATCAACTTTATAAGTGCCTATCAGGTGTCGATTTTAGCGCTCTGTGTGGATACGTTTCAAACAAGGACGCGAATTGGTCTTAAATCAACTTTAAACTATTTAAAATCAATTACTTAAATTGAAACCACTTTACTTTAAACAATAATTAAACACGGCTAAAACCACGTAAACCATTGAAATTTAAATAAAAACCTCATCCAATAGTTCCCTCTATTAGAAGAAAATACCCCCTCCCCTACAACCCTTACACAGCAAGGCTTTGCGCGCGATTTACCTTTTTAAATGAGACAGGAAAACGTCTAATTTTTAACATTTGAGACAGTTTTAATCGTGAAAAATGCGAGTGAGAAGTGTCTCAATCTGGCCATTTACGACACGCTAGCACATCAAAAGTCTGAGATAAAAAAGTGTAAAAATTCACTTTTTAATATGCCAACATATTAAATAATGCCCATAAAAAAGGATTCACCGTGTCTCAATATGGCTATTTCATAGAGTCTTAGCAGCTAAAAGTCTGAGATGAAAAAGTGAAAAAATTCACTTTTTTATTATGTGGTCAGACGCTTTTTTACCTAATTTAAGGGGGTTTTACGCGTTAAAATGACAACCAGGAACAAGTTTAGGTACGACTTAAGTACGTTATTTAATCGTCTCATCTCGCGCGATCGGTGAAATAGTGAATGTAAAGATTCAGTGCTCGACGTTCTTTAGCGTATAAAAAAGTAAAAAGCGGTAATTAAAAGCCTTTGTTTGGCGTAAATAATTGAGTCAAAAAGTGAAGTTCTCAACGAAAAAAGCAAAGCTATCAGTAAACCGGCGCTAAGATTGATCTCTCATCGTTTATAACCAACTAAAACCAACAATATCAGTTGAAGTTACTAAGGAATATTATTAGAATCTTTTTACTTCTTAATGCGTTAGAACCTTGTAGTTTTTTGTTCAAAAAATACAAGGCATAGGAAGTGTAAGGATCTCACTCTAAAAAAGGATAAAAAATGTTTAAAAAAGTAATTACAGTCGCATTATTCGCATCAGCATTAGTCGCTTGTAAATCGACGCCACCGCCAGCAGATGTTCCACTCACAAACTTGCCCGCTGTTAGCTACAAGCTACCACTAAATCAACCAATCGATATTAGCTTTAACACATATAATATATGTGAAAGCTATGGTGATAAAGGTTGTACTAAGTATGGCAGCATCAAGTTTGGCAATGAAAGTGGAAATGTTATTGTTGAAAAGCGTACTCATAATGGAACGATTGGATCAGGCGCTGTATACACAGTTAACGAGACAACTGAACGCACTTCAGAATCAAATATCGTTACTTACCAGCCTGTTAAGATGTCCTCTTATCAACAAGGTTTAATACTTCCTTTTCCAGTTCCTAGTATGGATATTGTTGACTACCTATCAAATACTCAGTTTAAAACTAAGTTTGAAATAAACTCTGAATACCCTTCTCAATCGGTTAAAGCAAACTTTGATCGTTTAATGAACAAAGCACGTAAAAATTTCCGTATTTACGGTAGTAACTCTAAGCTTGCTTTAGATGATTATTACATGCTTGACGTTGAAGGCGCTAAAGTCGTTATGCTAGTAGAGTCATTCCCATACAGAAACGGCTCTAAAGTAGTGGTAAATGCAGTAGTACAAACTCAAAAATCAAATAATAACGTGATTGATGTTGATTCAATTATCAAAAGCGTAGAAGCGAAAATAGCTAAAGTAATTAACTCTTAATTAAAGCACTTCAAAATTATAGATACGTTGCATTATGCAGCGTATCTATCCAATACTGATACCTCGTAAACTATTATTACAAAGCACAAGTTCATACCGATGTTGATGATAGACAAGTCAACATCGATAATAATAGAGCCAAACAGCTAACAACCAGTGAGTAGGTTTGGCGCTCTCATGTCAGCGATTTTATCGTCGTTCACCAGCAACCAGTAAAATCTTAATGTAAAAGTGAATACTCAGCGTTCGACGCGCTAAAAAACGCCCCAAATGGGGTGAAATCGATAGGTATAGCGTGGTGCTTTTGCGCAAAAGCGCCAATGTTACTCATGTAAGTAATCAATATGTATACATGATGTACCACTTATAAAGACCTAATGAAATGAGAGAGGTTTAGATCGTGAAATCACCGGTTTTTATGCGTAAGCGCGAGTGTTTATGCGTAAATGTGCCAATGTCGCTCATGTAAAATAATCAATTTGTGTACATGATGTACCACTTATAAAGACCTAATGAAATGAGAGAGGTTTAGAGCGTAAAATCACCGGCTTTTATGCGTAAGCGCGAGTGTTTATGCGTGTAAATGCCTGTATTACTCATGTATAAAATACCAATTCTCTGCATAGATGACCATTAGAACTCGTTTATTGCCCTTTTTTAGCATCAAGAAGGCACATCTACGTAAAAGCGCCAATGTCACTGATGTAAAGTATCAATGTTTGTACATAGATAACCGATTTTAATGGCCTAATGATACTGATAAGAGTTATAGCGTAAAGCACCAATATAACTATGTAGAAATACCAGTATTCTGCATAAATGACCGTTTGCAATGACCTAATGACATTAGCGTAAAG
>NZ_JACJDO010000065.1:0-12488 GCF_014163535.1 Pseudoalteromonas sp. SR45-4 | reverse complement strand
CAAAAATGCCTTGCCAGTGTTTTATTTTTTGCTGTTTATTCATAATTACCTCAGGTTAATATGCTGAGTAAATTATGCATAGGTAGCATTAATATTGGTATGTGGGTTTAATTGCGCGCTTACGAATAATCCAAAACCAGTACAATTAAGTGTGGAAGTTAATCGCCCCCAAAAACTTAGTAATTTATGAATATTGCTCAGCTATCCAGTTTTGGTAAGAGCCATCCATCACACTCTGCCACCATTGCTCATTATTCAAATACCAAGCAACGGTTTTAGCAATTCCGGTTTCAAACGACTCTTTCGGTTGATAGCTTAACTCATTATTAGTTTTAGTCGCATCAATAGCATAACGACGATCGTGGCCGAGTCTGTCTTTTACATAAGTAATAAGTGACTCCGTATTTTGAGCCATCGCTGCTTTTGCATTTGGAAAACGATTAGCTAACTCTTTATTTTTTACAAATTCTTGTTCAACTAATTTTGAAATAGTTTTTACTATATCAATATTAGCCCATTCATTATCACCACCAATATTATAATTCTCACCAATTCTGCCATTTTGTAGAACCAAGTCGATACCATATGCATGGTCTTCAACATATAACCAGTCACGAACTTGTTGGCCATCACCGTAAATGGGTAAGGCTTTGTCATGCAAAATATTGGTAATAACTAAAGGAATAAGCTTTTCAGGAAAATGAAACGGCCCATAGTTATTTGAACAATTACTCGTCGTAACATTTAAACCATAGGTATGATGATACGCGCGTACTAAATGATCACTGGCCGCTTTACTAGCAGAATAAGGTGAATTAGGCGCGTAGGCCGTATCTTCTGTAAAAGCAGGGTCGGTAGGAGAAAGCGTACCATACACTTCATCAGTAGATACATGATGAAAACGATGCCCTTCCAAAACATTTTCTCCATCTAACCACACTTTTTTAGCGGCTTTAAGCAAGCTATACGTACCAATAATATTAGTTTCGATGAAAGCATCAGGGCCTGTAATTGAACGGTCAACGTGCGACTCTGCGGCAAAGTGCACTAAAGTATCAATACCGTGTTCAACCAGTAAGTTTTCAATTAACGCTTGGTCACAAATGTTACCGTGCACAAAGGTAAAGTTAGCTTCACCTTTTACACTGTCTAAATTAGCAATATTACCTGCGTAAGTTAGGGCATCAAGTACAACAATTTTATCGGCTGAATATTTTTCCATCCAATAATGAACAAAGTTAGCACCAATAAAACCAGCACCACCTGTAACTAATATTTTTTTCATAATAACTCTCTAAAACTCTTTATATAAACGCTACGTTCTAACCACAAGGTTAATGTGATAAAACTAAGGCTGCTCAGCTTTTAACGCCGTCATCATCATATGTAATTGTGTTTGCCAATGGCAAAAAGTAAGTTCTGGTAAGGTATTTGCAAAACCACTTTTATCTAACACGCTGTAATGTGGACGTTTAGCAGCGGTTGGGTATTGATCAGTAGTAATAGGTTTAATTGGTATTATTTTTTCTAATAGGCCAAGTTCAAGGCCAATACGTTGAATAGCAACAGCAAAGTCATACCAACTCGCAACGCCTGTATCTGTATAGTGGTGAATACCATTAACACTACTTGTTAAACTAGCTACACAAGCCGCCGCTAACCCTTTGGCATAAGTAGGTGTGCCAATTTGGTCACTAATAACACCAAGTTCGGGCTTAGTTCGCATTAAATTCAGCATAGTTTTTACAAAGTTATTACCATGTGTAGAATACACCCAAGACGTACGAATAATACAGCTCCGTTCTGGATAAGTATCTGTAATTAACTGCTCACCTTGGGCTTTGCTAGCCCCATAAACTCCTAAAGGTTGTATTTCATCACCAGGTAAATACGGCGCACCTTTATGACCATGAAAAACAAAGTCTGTAGATATATGCACAAAAGGCACAGATAACGCTTTACACGCCTGCGCTAAATTCCCCACAGCCTTAGCATTAAGCGCATAAGCATTATCAACATCACTTTCAGCCTTATCAACTGCAGTGTAAGCCGAAGCATTAATAACTCCCGCAGCTTTTTGCTGCTGTAAACACTCCGTTATCGCTGCAACGTGTTGTAAATCAATATCAATCCGCCCTAAACATACTATTTCATGTTCAGGGGATGCAAGTTGACTTAATTCCCAGGCTAATTGCCCTGACTTACCTATTACAATTATTTTCATGGCTTATCTGACTTTACTCGAACTTAGAGGCAAACGTTGGCGCATCTTTAAACAAAAGACCAGCTTCATCTTTTGCAGCTAACAAAGGAGCTTTACCATCAACCAACGGCCATTGAATGTTTAAAGCAGGATCATTCCATAATAACGACACTTCGTGCTCTGGTGCGTAATAGTCTGTACATTTATAAACAAACTCTGCCGACTCACTTATCACATAAAAACCATGAGCAAAACCTTCTGGCACCCATAATTGACGTTTATTTTCACCAGAAAGAACTACACCCACATGCTGACCATAAGTAGGTGATGATTTACGGATATCAACCGCAACATCATAAACTTCGCCCGAAGTAACACGTACTAACTTACCTTGGGTGTTTTTTAACTGGTAATGTAAGCCACGCAAAATACCTTGGCTAGATTTACTATGGTTGTCTTGCACAAAGGTCTTTTGAGCACATTCACGAGTAAACTCATCAACACGAAACGTTTCCATAAAAAAACCACGCTCATCACCAAACACATTTGGTTCAATAATTTTAACGTCAGCTATAGCTGTATCTATATAACGCATTAAAAGACTCGTTCTTCAATAAGTTTGATCAAGTACTCACCATAACCACTTTTGCGTAAGGGTTGTGCTATTTCTCGAAGTTTGTCTGCGCTTAACCAACCATTACGAAAAGCCACTTCCTCAGGGCAGTTAACCTTTAAGCCTTGGCGCTTATCAATAGTGGCAATAAATTGCGCTGCAGCGAGTAAGTCGTCATGAGTACCCGTGTCAAGCCATGCAGTACCACGGCCCATAATTTCAACTTTTAATTCACCTGCTTTTAAATACTGTTCAATAACTTCAGTAATTTCCAACTCACCACGCGGAGAGGGTTTTACATTTTTAGCAAATTCAACCACGCGTTCGTCAAAGAAATATAAACCAGGTACAGCATAATTTGACTTTGGTACCGGAGGTTTTTCTTCAATAGAAATAGCGGTGCCTGCGTCGTCAAACTCAACAACACCATAAGATTTAGGATTCGACACATGATAACCAAATACCGTACCGCCACTTTGTTGTGCATTCGCCGCCTTAAGCGATTTCACCAAATCATGGCCATAAAACATATTATCGCCAAGCACTAATGCAGCAGGCGCACCATTAAGAAACTCTTCCGCTAATATAAAGGCTTGGGCTAAACCGTCAGGGCTAGGTTGAATTTTATAAGAAATAGAAACACCAAAATTTGATCCATCGCCCAATAGTTCTTCAAAACGGTAAGTTTCTTCTGATGTTGATATAATCAGTATCTCTTGAATACCTGCTTGCATTAATGTAGCAAGTGGATAATAAACCATAGGTTTATCGTAAACAGGCATGAGTTGCTTACTAACAACTTTTGTGAGTGGATAAAGACGTGTGCCACTACCACCGGCTAGTATTATTCCTTTATGCATAAACTATCTAAACCTCTACTAAATAAATTGAAATATTGTTGCTTAACAATTTGCCAAGTGTATCTGCGCTTAGCAATTTCTTTCATGTTACTAGCATTTTCAACAGAAACAGGTGAGTTAATTAACTTAACTAATGCGTCTGTACTTTCAAAGAATTGAGCCCTATCTTCCGTTGAAGCTCTATTATAATTACAATCATAAGCAAAAATGGGTTTACCAAAATGCATCATTTCTACCAGTGATGGGTTGGTACCACCAGCAGAGTGGCCATGAACATAAAAAGAACATTTTTGACGAATATCGAACAGCGTCTCTATCTCGTAAATAGGATCAATAATTTCTATATTGCTGTATTGTTGATATTTACTTTTCATCAAACAGCCAAATTCACTATTATTCCAATTACCAATAAATTTTAAACTTTTATTGGTTTTACTGAAGCTTTCTAAAATCAATTCAACATTATTTTCAGGTTCAATTCGGCATAATGCTAAAGCATAGCCATCATCTGAAGTTATTAGATCTTTCACAATAGCATGGTCACCACCATAAGCGATAACCTCTGAGTCAACTCCATATTCTTGCTTCACATAATCAGCAATACCCTTGTTATCAGCTACAATAACATCTGAATATTTAACAGCAATTTTTTCTGAAAGCTTTAAAAAACGTTTAGCCCAGACATTCCACTTATCTCGTTTCCATTCTAAACCATCAATGTTTGTAACAATATTGGCTTTACTAAATAGACGAATTAACGGTAAACAAAGCGCGCCTGAAACACCTAAAATCAATAAGTTATCTGATTTCTTTACAAAAGCAGCATGAAATATAGACCATAAATCATAGGGAATACTTTGAACACCATTAGCATTTAAAGGTATGAAATGCAGATACGCATTTTTGTACATTTCCGGCTTAATAGTATAGTTTTTTGATGAACAATAAACGATTATTAATTTATCCCCTTCATTTTCATCAAGCAAGTTTTCTACAAGTGTTTCGAAACCACCATAACAGGCAGGGACACCAACAGTACCTATAATAGCTACATTCATTAAAGGACTTCCAATATGTTTTTTTTGTATTCCGAGAACTGAAAGTTATCAGCTGTAATCAATGCATTTGAAACAAGTGCATTATGCATAGCACAGTTACTAGCAATCATATTTATTTTTTCTGCTATTTCATCAATATCATTAACCGATATTTTGAAACCATTCATACCTTCTTCAACTATTTCAGTAATCCCGCCAACAGTTGGAACAATAGCAGGACAGCCATGAGCAAAACCTTCAATCACTGTCATTCCAAAGGTTTCAACCCACTCATTTGGGTTCGATAAATTCAACACTAATGAAGATAAAGTATAAATTTTATTAATATCATCAGGCCTTCTAATTACTTCTAGATTGGCAGGAATATCAATACTATTTAAAAAATTATCGTAATCGTTTTCGTCGGCATTCAAAGCTAAAATAAACCGAATATTCTTTTTTTCTAAAGTTTGAGCCAAAATCACAAAATCATAAACCCCTTTATATTTTTTTAATGATGAAGGCATAAAAACAGTAAAAACTTTATTTTTTAGAATACTCGAATTTTGGTCTAACTGTTTGGGTAATGAATTATATACAACATACTCCTCAATACACTGGATATTGGCTCCTTCGGTTTCTTTTAAGTAATTTGATACATAAATAGCTTTATCTGCTGTGTTGTTCAACACCCACTTTAACCACTTTTTTAGTATCTGAGGACGAATGGAGATTTCATGTACATAATATACAATATGACAGCCTCCAAGCTTTGCACCTAAAGCAGCACCAAAGGGTAATATTGTATTTATTAATACGGTAGGTTTATCCTCTTTTTTAATAAAAAAGGTTTTGAAAAAAAGCATCAAAAAAAAGACAATTTGACTTAATATGAAAGAGAACAACGTGAATAATTTAATATTAAATCTTTTATATTGAATGAGGTTTTTTTTAACATCGCACCGGGATAAAAAACCATTATCTTTACTTGTAATTAACTCTACCTGGCAATTATTATCAATTAGCGCATCAATACAGTTTGCTAACACTAAAGGGCTACCACTAAAGTCATTTAATAGATGTACTAATAAAAAATTTTTTTTCATAATTTTATTTCAAGCTAAAATTTGTATAATTAGATTTTAAGGGAACATAAATGTTAACTTCTATATTTCAAAATTTTAGCCGGTACTCCTCCTATAACTACATTATCAGGGAAAACTCCAGAAACAACGGCTCCTGCAGCAATAACGCAGCCATTGCCTACCTTGCTTCCATCTAGAACTGTAACTTTCGAGCCAACCCAACAGTTTTCACCGATTAAAATGCCGCGTCTTGTAACTCCTTGTTCTCTTATTTCTATATGAAGGTTAGAAAAAATGTGGTTTTCCGAATGAACACTAAAATATTGGCCTATAATACAAGAGGATCCAATAGAAACACCTCCAGCCCCACCTATATAACTGAATTCACCAATCGCTACATCATTACCTATATTAATACCCGCCCCTATATTATTGAAGGATGTAGATACGATCACTCTAGAGAAGTCACCGATACTTACTCGATCCCCAAATTCGATTCCACTCTCTCCCAGTGAACTGCAAAATGTATAATTTCCTAAAGTAACAAAACTACCGAATGATATTTTATTCAAACCTGAAAAAGAAACCCCCTTTCCTAAGAATAGATTATTTGTTTTTTTGAATTTAAATATCAAAAGCATGCCTCTAAATTTATACTTGAGACGATTGTTAACCAAACTAAGGATTGCAAGTAAACCAACATTAGGGTCAAACTCAAAGTGTGGGTTTTTATATTTTCTAATTATGAAAGTAATTGTATTTTTCAGCATTTTAAATTATCTCAGCAACATAAATAACTTAGTTAATTATAAGTTATTTGTATCTGATTCCAGCTCCCTGTAAATATTATTAACACGGTCCATCATTACGCCCCAAGTCATTTCTGACATCAAATGATTTTTTGCATTTTTAGCTAGCTTTTCACGCAAAATGGCGTCTGTAGAAAGTACGTTTAAAGCTTTAGATAAATCAGCAATAACCTGTTTAGGGCTACATGGCACTATTTTTAAGCCACCATTATTAGCAACAATCATATCTGGACCACTAATTTTAAGACAACAAACGGGAATTCCCATAGCTACCGCTTCAAAAAATGCCCAGCTTCCGCCTTCTTTGAAAGTAGTTGAGAAGTAAATATCGCTTGTAGATAAATGCTCAATAACCTCAGCCCTAGGGATCCAGCCTGTAAATATCACAGTGTCACTTAAATTATTATCTTTACAAAACCTCTCTAAAGAAGCTCTTTCATGCCCGTCACCAACAATATAAAATTTAAAAGGTATTTGGTATATGTTTTTTAGTTCAAGTATGACTTTTAAAGTCAATAAATTAATTTTAGAATGTATAAAACGCCCAATTGTAATTATTTTTATCTCATCGGAACTTTTTAATGATTTACTTTTATAGTCTAGCAACTCCTCAGGAACTCCAGTTTCAAGCATTAATTCTGTTTTATTTTTAGCAAAATTAGGAATCATGTCTAATGTTTCATTAGTTCTAACCAATATTTTATCTGCTTTTATACATTGTAATAAAAACATAGGATTAATTTTTTGCAATTTTTGTATCGTATGTCTAATTATCTCAGAAACTTTTCCCTTAAAGGTAAACTCATTGATAAAAGCTAAGGGTACATTTTCACCACCACCTACAGGACCTAATACAAATTTACATGGCAAAAGAAACATAAAGTTTGGTAATAAAAGACTACCAAAGGTTACATAATGAATAAAATCAAACCTTTCATTCATCCTCTTAATTTTTTTATATGCACCAAACTGCCATAATGTATAATATAAATATAATCCTCTTTCTCCTTTTTTCCACTTTCTAGCTGAATCAGGAAGATCATGATATATAAATTTAAGCTCAGTGTTTATATTGTTTTTTTTAATATAATTTTCTATTGTTAATTTATTTGAAAGTCTCGTTAATACATATACATCGTTATTTGTAGATAAGAGATTAGCCCATTTCCAGCCAATTTCTCTTTCTGAACTGAATCCTGGTTCACAAGAATATGCACAAACTAATATTTTTCTTTTTTTATTTATCATTTAAATTTCGCTGTAGGTGAAAGTGAATTAAAAAGGCTGCGCTTTGTTCTTTGAGCTTGCTTTTTTAATATAAGATATGTGTACATTTTGATGTCTATCGTCATATCATCCATAACAAAATCTAAATCTGGTGTGACTTTTAAGTAAGTTAATAGCTTGTACAACAAAGTGTTTTTTTCACGCAGAATTGAGAGCTGCAAGTTAATATAAACTTTCCTTTTTGTTATTTTTGGCCATAAAACTGACTTCAGATGCATTTTCGATAGCTGTCTTAAGCTTTCAGGTTCAACATAAGAGGTTCCATGAAAACTACCAGAAATCCGCTCATCTATAGAATCTATAATTTTCTTCGTTCTCTCTAGATCGTTACTTACAAAAGCAATTGATAAGCCTGTTGGATAAATTATTCTATATAAGGCTCTTATAAATTGAAAAAGTATGTATTCTAATCTATAGCTCATATTAGTGTTTTTATTGGATACACTCTTTAATGCTTTTCTTAAAAAGGAATAGTTTTCATCAAAAAGACTAATATCACCTGAGACTATTAAGTCTTTTAGAATATCACTCGCTTCTTTATCAAAGATAGCTCTATTGCCTCTATTTATAATATCAAAGTCATCTTTGATTAAAGAACGAATAGTCTTTATATGAGCATGTGAAGCATCTCCTTTAAAAATCCGCCTCTGAAGAATAAATGGTACCTCAACCTCGGGCGCTGGAATATAAAAATTTTTATATTGTGCTTTATTTTTAATCATTGTTGAGAATGGCATCAAATTAGGAAATCCCTTCCCACTAAAGTCAACAAAAAAATCCAACTGAAGCCAAAAATATTTTTCAGTATCTAAAGGAGAAAGAATAAATGCACATTTATTGAAGCCATGCCAAATTTTTTGAGTGATACTTACAGAAAACTCATTGGCAAGCTCAGTAACTAACTGATCTAATTTACCAAAGCTAGTTTTATCAATTGCTATATCTACATCTGAAGGTATAACTTCTGGCATGTTAATATAATTATTCATAACACAATAATTTGCTTCAATTTCATTTAATTTATTAAAAAAACGACTTAACATTTTAGATTCTAACTTCATAAATAATTACCTAACAACTTTCTCAATAATGTCATGATGTTTATTAACAGAAAAATCACCTAGGAAGAATTCAAAGTATGAGTTCCAGATATCTAATTGCCAATAAACTTGTTCGTGTATAAACCCTGTTTGCTGTTTATATCTTAAAGAGTAATAGTTTGACTGCTGTAAAAAGTACAGGCATACATATAGCTTTAAACTCTGTTTCGTTTCACCCACAGTATGCCGCTGTAAACAGGTAAATACTTCAGTATATACAGTATCAAAATCACTATTTTTTATAAGTATTTCTTGTGAAACTATAAAGTGAATAAGGTCAAAATATTTTGACCTTATTTCTCCTAACTCCCAATCAATAACAGCTAAACTATCTTCTGGAGATGGGAAAACATTCCACAAAGTCAAGTCTCCATGCGAAAAATATACATCTATATCGATATCTTTTTTTGATAATAATAAAAGGACTCTTTTTTGAAGCTTTATATTTAATTCCAAGTCATATACTAGACGATCATTTTGTTTTTTAAAATTTGGATGTGAATCAATAGATGTTCGCATCTCCTGCAATATATTAGATAAATCAACTTTATCAGCTGACTGAGTGTAAAGTATTTCATAAAAACTATTAACCGCTTTTAGTGCTACTTCTCTTCCCCCCCCCTTCTGCATTGCAACATCCGTAATACCGTACAGATCACTATATTTGGCTATGCTTGGTATTTTATGGCTACCAAAATCATAATTTTTAAGTTTTTTTAGTATTTCAATTTCATTACGCACTAAAAGTTCAGACTCTTTAGACGTTGCTATTTTAAAAAAAACATTATGATTACTTTTATTACCAACAATTATAATTTTTCTGTTAACACCTGGTGTACCTGTAAAGAAAGACAAATGAGGAAAATGTTCACTTAAAATATCATATACAGAACCTTTATCTATATCGTATTTTTTTTTATTGAAAAAAAACCTTTGAAGTTTTAATTGCCAAATAATAGTAATTAATAATGAAAATATTTTTGATTTGAAAGTTAATCTAGGGTAAGTTGCAAGGAATGTTGGTTTAGCACAATTTGAGTCTATGCACCAAAATACTCTACCTTGCTTCTTAATCTCAAGAAAATCTACAGTATAAAAATCTTGGTTATTATTTTTAAAAATTGAATTTAAAAAAGACACAATTAAAACTCCAAAACCTTCATGATTTCCTTCACATTTTGCTGCAATGAAGATGTGGTATTAATAACTATTGTTTTACAGAACTTTCCTTTCAAATCTAAATACTCTTTTCGTTGGCGTTCCGTTTCGGCCCAGCAAACCTCTTGTTTTCTTGATTGAATAACATCTGTTGGTGCGTCTAAAATAATTAATAAATCAGGTTTAGAAATTAGTTTTGCAATGTAAGATGCATAAGTTAAGTCTGCGCCATAGCAGTACCTTTTTGGATCAACTAAAATATCATAAAAATAACGATCAAATATATGCAGTTTAGTTGACTTAGTAATAAATAAGTTTCCTAAATTATACTCTGCGAACCAAAATAATAATTTCAAAATAGATTTAAAGTTATTATGTGAATTACTTGAATGGGGATCAAGAACTGGAGTCCCATTATTTACATTCCTATATCTAGGAAGAAAACCAGGGACCAAATAATGGTATGAGGAGTCAATGCTTGTAGGCAACGACTTTACTAATTCATTTATTACAGTGGACTTACCGACCCCATCAGGACCAAGAAAAGCAATTTTCATTTTACACTCTTAAGAAAAGTTATAAGAAAAAACCAAATTAACACATTAACATAGGATGCTAAAAGCAGAGATATAGGTAAACTTAATAATACATATTCATCAAACAATAAGTAAAAAGTAAAGATAGATATAGCAGTTGATAACATTGAACTTACAAATAAACTTTTAGGTCTCTGTTGTAATCTAGCAGCAACTTTCACCATTGTATTTAAAAATGAACCTAGAGGAATCCATGCTAAAACAATCAGTGCTGTCTTAATTTCTATATTATTACCAGCGTATAAAGTATCCACAATCACTTCTTTAAGGGCGATAAGTGTAGTACCTAAAGCTAATAAAACTAATGATCCTGCTAATGCTAATTTTATTAATGCTAAATTATACTTTCCCTTTTTCATGTTAGAGTATTTTGAAATCAAATAAGGCTCTATTGAAATAATGACAAAGCTAAATAATGAAGCTATATTTTGTGCACTTTTAATAGCACCTATATTCGCCGTACTCAAAAGTGAGTATGCAAAAAAACTAATGATATTAGAAGACATCCATTGCATTTTAGCCGAAGCATAAAACCCAAGATTACCTCGGTATAATTTTAAAGTATTATTTAAATCGAGTGGTTTTACTCTTAAATACTTAAGAAAATAACATAACTGAATCAAGGATAAAGCGACTAAGAATGGAAAAATAAAAAAGTAGAGATTTACATTACTTAAAGGTGAAAGTGCGATCGGCAATATAGATAAAATAACGAGCGAAAACCGAAGTAGTAATAGCTTAAAGTCATTTTTTTTAATCATTAATTTTCTTACACAATCATCGACACAATAAATGTGACAATATATAGGTACTAATAAATAATCTGGTATCCCTATAAATAGATTAAAAACTCCAGAGGCTAAACCTATTAAAGTAAAAAAAAGCATAGAGATTACTATTGAAGTTAATAAATAACGCGACTCTCTCCTCTCACTTACTTCCATCAGACAAGGCAGTGTTACCAAGTTGTAAAACAAATTTAAAAAAAATAACGATATCAAAATATATATTGCATATTGTCCATATACCTCAACACCTAGATATCGAACAAATGCTATACCTATTATAAAAGTTAATAAGCTATTTAAAGCTTGCTCTAAAACATAAAACATTAACACTGATTCTTATTTAATAGCTTATTAGAACCTAAAAATACAAACGAAAAAAGTAGCGATAATAGTAATAAATAAGATGGTCGGCCTAGATAGTAACTTGAAGTAAATCCGTATGTGACACACATCGTATGAAATATCAAAAAGTTATTGTATAATGAACTTTTTTTATTTTTTGATAAGTACGGTAATGTAATAAATATTAAATATAAAAGCCCTCCCCCTGCCCCTCCCGTTAAAAGAGATAACAAAAACGAGCTGTGCACATCGATACTCCAAGCCAAGTCATATTTTTGTAGTGCAGACCTTTCAGTCATGAAGCCAATTCCTATGATTTTCAGAATATAACCAAGCTCACTGTAAGCTTCGATAGCTTTCTCATAAACAGAAAACCTACCACTTCCTATTAAAATGGAATTCACGCTTTTACCTGCAATACTTGCATTAGTCCCTTCGTTATTTAACAAAAATCTAATGAAACTTAGAGATAGTAAAACTAGTAAAGAAGTGAAAATAGAAATTAATACATACCTTTTCTTTAAAAAAATATAAAAAACAACACAGATAAAATATGACAAAAAGGCAGAAAATGATTGAAAATAAATACCTAAGAAAACTAAAAAAACAA